>CAJQKG010000066.1 GCA_905478845.1 uncultured Luminiphilus sp. | reverse complement strand
GTCACGATACTCGCCACTCACGACCGCGGCCTGCAGGCTCATGACCACATCGGGGTTGTAAGCGTGATACTCCCCGCCATGGACGTACTTAAGCAGGCCTCCTTGATCCATCGTTTTACGACGAGATCGGGCGCGGCTCGCCACTTGCCATTGGTCCTTTTCTAACTGCTCAAGCGATACGCCGCCTATGCGCGACGTGACGCCGGTGAAAGCAATATCCACCAATTCATTATCAAGACCTACGGCCTCAAAGAGCTGCGCCCCACGATACGAATTAACGGCTGATATGCCCATCTTGGACATGATCTTGAGAAGACCCTTGTTAATGCCCTTACGAAAGTTTTTCTGGCAGACCTGGGGGTCACCCAGCAACTCACCGCGCGCCAGGAGGTCTTCGATCACGCTATAGGCGACATAAGGGTAAATAGCCGTTGCGCCGAATCCCAGCAAACAGGCCACATGATGTGAATCACGGGCACTGCCCGACTCAATGACGAGGTTGCACTCCGACCGCAACCCCACTCGAATCAAATGGTGATGCACCGCACCCGTCACTAACAAGCTATGGATGGGCACTCGCGTTTCGGCAATTTGTCGATCCGATAAGACTAAAATCTGGAACCCTTCGCGAATCGCAGCCTCTGCGCTGGAGCAAAGCGCCTCCAGTGTCTCACGCAGATTTGCCTTACTGGGATCATAAGTCGCATCGATCACCGTGCTGCGAAATCGCTCCTCTGACAATTCGACGATCGTCTGAAATTTTGCCTGAGACAAAACCGGTGACGTTAGGCTAATGCGCTCAGCATGCTCTGCAGACTCAATGAAAACGTTGCGCTCCGGACCGAGATCCACTTCCAGCGACATCACAATAGACTCTCGCAAGGGATCGATGGGTGGGTTGGTCACCTGCGCAAATTTCTGACGAAAAAACTCGTAGAGTGATCGCTCATGGCGAGACAGCACTGCCATCGGCGTATCGTCACCCATCGAGCCGACCGCTTCGTTGCCAGACTCAGCGAGAGGCCGCAGTACTTGATCTCGCTCCTCAAAACTGACCTGAAACATTTTTTGAGTCATATCGAGCTCAGCACCCGATATAGCAGCGACGGCTTCACCCCTGAAGCTGCCTGAAATGAGCCGGGCATGCTGTCGTAACCATTTCTTATAAGGCTGGCGTGCCTTGAGTAACTCGTCCATGTCCTCGGTGTGCAGAACCTGTCCTGTTTCGGTATCCACCACTAAAATCTGTCCCGGACCTACCCGCCCCTTGGCAATAACTTGCTCAGGCCGATAACCATGGGTACCAATTTCTGATGCAACGGTGATGAAACCGTCATCGGTTGTCACCCAGCGCGCCGGACGTAATCCATTTCTATCCAGCAGACAGCAGGCGTATCGACCATCCGTCAGGACAATACCCGCGGGGCCATCCCAGGGTTCCATGTGCATCGCGTTGTATTGATAAAAGGCTTTGAGGTCAGGATCGATCCCTTCAATATTTTGCCAAGCGGGGGGAATCAGCATCCGCAGGGCGCGCGGTAGTTCAATCCCTCCCGTAGTGAGTAGCTCGAGCATATTATCTAGGCTAGAAGAGTCTGAACCCTCGGTATTGACCAACGGCAATAGCGATTGCAAATCGGGGAGAAGCGGCGAAGCCAGCTTGGGTGTGCGGGCTCTCGACCAGCTGCGATTGCCTTCAATCGTATTAATCTCACCATTGTGGGCCAACATGCGAAACGGCTGCGCCAGCGGCCATCGAGGGAGCGTGTTGGTCGAAAAGCGCTGGTGAAACACACACACTGCGGTCTCTAGTGAGGGATCATTGAGGTCGGGGTAAAAGCGCGCAAGATCAGCGGGCATCACCAAACCTTTATAAGAGATCACGCGATCAGAAAGACTACAAATGTAAAAATCGGGATCGTCGACGACCGCCATCTCTGCGCGTCGACGCGCCGTAAACAATTTTCCTAAACAGTGCTCGTGGTCAATCCCCGTTGCATCGACAAAAACCTGTTCGATGCGCGGTAATTGGTCCAGTGCGATTTCACCGCAAACATCGGGTTCGACTGGCACCTCGCGCCAGCCCAATACCGAGAGACCCTCCGCGCCCAAGGCAGAGGCCATCGCCTCTCGCGCCTGAGTCTGGAGCGATGGGTCCTGGCTCAGAAACAGCATGCCGACGGCATAATGATCGCCAAGATCAATACCGAGTGTGGTTTTTGCTTGGGCGCGCATGAAGGCATCGGGCATTTGCAGCAACAAACCGCAGCCATCGCCCGTTCGACCGTCCGCCGCAATACCGCCTCGGTGTGTCATACAGGTTAACGACTCAATCGCCGTTTGTAGCAGACGATGACTCACCTCGCCCTTGATATGAGCGATCAAACCGAATCCGCAGTTATCCCGAAATTCTTCAGGGCGGTAGAGGCCTCGCGGCGCTGCCGCAGCGCCGGTGTCCGATGTTAAGTCTTGAGTCATAGCACGTTTCGTCTGTGAACCGGCGCGTCAAGCCGGCAAAACGACCCCATACGGGGCCAGAACAAAAGGGGACGTAGTGTACACGCCCTAAAAGGGGCGCTCAATTGCCGTTATATTCGCCGATCAAGCGTCGATTACGGCGGCAATGTCGTCTAGTGTGACGTCTTCAGCCACGCAGGCTTCACCCAACTGATTGAGTAAAATATAGCGGATTTTACCCGCAGTGACTTTTTTATCGCTCGCCATGGCATCTAAGAAGTCAGCCGCCGTGAGCCCAGCAGGCGGTTTGACAGGTAAACCCACCTGTTGCTGAAACGATAAGAGTTGATCAACTACCGCGGATTCGAGGTTGCCCCGGCGCACCGAGAGGCGCGCTGCCATGACCATACCCGCCGCGACGGCCTCGCCATGGAGCCACTCTCCGTAACCTTGCAGTCGCTCGATGGCATGCCCAAAGGTATGCCCAAAATTTAAATGCGCTCGCACACCTCGCTCCTGCTCATCCTCCATCACAACAGCGGCTTTAATCGCACAACTGCGCTCAATGGCCGATGCCAAGGTCGGTATATCACGTGCCTGCAAGGCACTGACCTGCGCCACCAACCATTGAAAAAACGCCGCATCGCGAATCAGTCCGTACTTAATGACCTCAGCGAGTCCGGCGGCATATTCTCGATCGCCCAAGGTAGACAGCGTATCGAGATCGATGATGACGCGCTTGGGTTGATGAAACGCGCCGATCAGATTTTTCCCCATGGGGTGGTTAACCCCTGTTTTACCTCCTACCGAGGAATCGACTTGGGCTAGCAAGGTCGTCGGTATCTGAACAAACTCCGCACCACGTAAAAAGAGCGACGCGGCGAATCCGGTCATATCGCCAACAACACCCCCACCGAGTGCTAAAAAAAGACTCTGGCGTTCGTGGCGATCCGCCAGCGCGGCATCTAAGATCTGCTGCACTGACGCCATCGATTTCTGCTGCTCGCCGGCGGGCAAGGTAATGTGCGTGAACCGATCCAGAGTGGGTAACGCCGACTGTAAGCGCTCTGCATACAGCGGGCCAACCTGATCGTCGGTGACCAACACCACGCCGCGCGAACCGATAATTTCTGACCACAGGTGGCTGTCAACCAACAATCCGCGACCTATGGTAATGGCGTAACTGCGATCTTTGCCGCGGCCTTCACCCCCATTTTTGCCGCCATCTATACCCGCATCGGCACCGAGGTTAACGCCTACTGTGTGAAACTGTTCCGACATCGATAGATCGCTCTCGAATAATCATCATGATGTGCTTTAGGGCAACAAGTCGCGCTCGACTAACTGAGCATGGATTTGTTTAGCGACTTTTCTCGCGTTACCCGACCCCCCCGACACAGTGACGTCTGCTAACGCGCTATACAGCGGCGCTCTCTCTGCCATCAGTCTGGCAAGCGTCTCCTCTCGGTCGCCACATTGTAGCAAGGGGCGACCTTCACCTGATCCTGTTCTTTTCATTTGCTGATCGACACTCACATCAAGGTAAACCACCACTCCCGAGCGCGCCATTAGTGTGCGGTTTTCCTCGCTGACGACCGCGCCGCCGCCGGTTGCGATCACCGCCTGCGGGTGTTGAGCGAGGTCTTGGAGCACCGCGATTTCGCGACGCCGAAATCCAGCCTCCCCCTCAACGTCAAAGATCCAAGGAATGTCGGCACCGGTGCGGGCCACAATTTCTGTGTCTGAGTCGATAAAGGGGCAGCGTAATAGTCCGGCCAGGTGTCGACCCACAGTCGACTTTCCCGAGCCCATAGGACCCACCATATAAAGCCGAAAGTCTTGGGCGCTATCGGACACCGTCAGTTCACCAAGGCTTCTGACAAAATTCTGGGCGTAATAAAAATGAGCATTTCCGTTTTTTGTTGTGTGTTGGCAGTGCTCTTAAACAAGTTACCAAGGTAGGGAATATCGCCAAGCAGCGGCACTTTTGCAACCTTAACCAGCTCCTCATTTTTGAAGACCCCGCCCAACACGACAGTCTCACCGTTCCCGACAAGCACCTGGGTCGTCAGTTCTGTGGTGTCGATAGTCGGAATAAATCCACCATTACCACTTGGTACCAGCGCACCCACTGAATCCTGATTGACGATCAAATCGAGCAAGATGCGATCATCCGGTGTGATATTGGGCGTCACATCCAGTTTCAGAACCGCCTCCTTGAACGCCGTTGTCGTGGCACCCGACGCCGCGCCCTCTTGATACGGAATTTCAGTTCCCGACTTTATACTGGCCTTCTGTTTATCACCAGTAATGACCTTCGGTTGCGAGACCACCTCACCCTCGCCGGAGGCTTCCAACGCTGAAAGCTCCGCGGTCAAAAATAAATCAGTGGAGGTAAATCCGACTGCAAACCCTGATGTCGCCTCAGCAACGCCCAGATCGACCAAGGGTGCAGTCGGCATGGCAATGGGGTTAGCACCACCAATCAGTTGACTGTTAAGGCTCATCACACTGGCGGTGTCACCTGCCACCGACGTGAATTGGTCGGCCCCCGCATTCAGATAACCACCCCCCCAGCGAATGCCGAGTTGCTCATTAATATTGGACGACGCAATGACAATGCGCGCCTCGATCATGACCTGGCGGATAGGAATATCCACCTTCTCAATTAACGCTCTGATCTCCGCAAGCTTGGCGCTGGTATCCGTCACAACGATCGAATTCGTGCGATCGTCCACGACCACTGAGCCCCGTTCAGAAATCAAGGCCCCTCCCTCCTCTGAACCCGCTTGAAACAGCCCGACGACATTACTCGCCTTTGCATACCGGATACGAATAAATTCAGACTGTAGTGGCGCGAGTTCTGCCAATTGTTTATTGGCCTGAATTTCCTGACGCTCCCGCTCAGCAATCTCCTGAGCGGGAGCCACCATCAATACATTACCTATTTGGCGACTGTCGAGACCTCGGGTTTTAAGCACCAGATCAAGGGCCTGATCCCAGGGAACATCCTGTAGGCGCAAAGTAATACTGCCCTCCACAGAGTCTGAGGCCACCAGATTGAGTTCAGTGAAATCAGCGATCAGCTGCAGTACCGCACGGACTTCAATACTTTGAAAATTCAAGGAGATACGATCCCCGACATAATCAAACTGATTGAGACGATCGCGCTGCTCCTCCTCGTCAAGCGCGGTGACCGCCAGGGTGTAGGTGTTGCCGGTCTGATATGCCAGATAATCGTAGACGCCATTTGCACGCAACGTAAGCCGCGTGCCTTGCTCGGTCGTAACGACCTCGATGCCCTGCACCGGCGTGGCAAAATCGGTCACATCGAAACGACGAATCAACGATTTCCGGACACCCGTGTGAAGAAACTGCAGCGTGATATTGCCCCCTTCACTGAACACACTCGCCTTCACGCCGGGATCACTCAGGCTCAGTATCAGCAAACCCTCCCCCTCGGGCGATCGCTGAAAGGCAAGATCCGTTATTTCTGAGATCACTCGTTCGACCCGATCTGCGTCGGTTCGCAGGATATGGCTGGTATCGTGCGGATCAATGGCAACTGCCGTGACCTCCTGCCCCAGTTGCAACGTCAGCTGATTACCCGAGATCACACTGTGAAAGGGCACTAGCTCGATGAGGTTGACGATCACCCGCGTGCGGTCTTCAGATTCAAGCACTAAGACACTGGTGGCGTTAGCCTGCGACAGCATGAACCGCTTTTCTGCTAGTGCGTTGCGAGTGCCCGGCAAATCCAACACCACTCTGGCAGGCTCGTCGATAGCATAACTGTCGACTGCCTCGGCAAAGGCCTGATCAAACGTTAATGTGATCGCCAGCTGAGATCCCGGTTGCGATGTAAAGGCGATATTTTCCAGTATCGCAGACCGCGCTGACGCCGCACTCACGGACAACAGTAGCGCGCCAATCACATAAACCAATCTCCTCGGCACCGGTAAAGATCGCCAGCTTTTGGCTGCTCTTTCCATTGCTTTATCTCCTTCGCTCACATCCCTGTGAGCTCAATTGTTCGGGGTCGCTCAACCCAGCCATCCTCGGTTCCGTCCGAGACGATTTCGGTGACCGCCACAAAGGCGTCACCCATTTCAACAACCCGACCATGATCACGCCCCAGAAAACTGCCGATCTGAATCCGGTGAATACTGCCCTCCGGGTCCTGAATCAGGCTCCAATCCTCTGTGTCACGTTGCAAGGTACCCACCATGGTCAAGGCGTCTAACGTAAAGTGCTCTAAATATTCTTTCGTGCGGCTCTCATCAGGACGAACCGTTGTCAGTGCCGATAAGGCCGCAAGCTGGCGGGCATTCATTGGCCGATCAAATGGACTGCGTAAGGTTGTCGCCGCATAGGCGAACGCCTCGTAAGCTTCAAAAGTCGGAATAGGCTCGACAACACCGCCAGGTAGCGCGCGCTTCTCATCCATAAAGTCGTCTAAGTCAGTGAGACCGCGGTCTGCGCAAGCCGACAAGGCGGCCGCCATGACCACCGCCTGCAGCGCAACGCAGAGAGGCGAACGGCCATTATCCCGCATCGTCTTCCTCCCTATAGCGATAGGTTTTGGCGAGAATTTTCATTTCGAGTATGGGTGCAGTTGCCGCGTCGCCGAGAATCTGAAAGTCGTGTAACGTCACGATGCGAGGCAAACTCGCCATACCGGAAATAAACGCGCCTAGGTCGTGATAAGAACCGGTGGCCTCAATGGCAATAGGCAGCTCAATGTAAAAATTTTGCGTCTGCTCCTCTAAGAGATCAATCCGGTTAATGCGCAGACCGTTCAGCTCGCCTTTACCCGTGATGTCCTCGAGAAGCCCCGGCACCTCGGTCTGAGAGGGCAATTGCGACACTAGCACGCCAAAGCGCGTCTCCATTTCCACCAACTGTGCCTTGTAGCGATCCAAGTTAGCGGCTTCAAAGGCTTTTGCTTCAAATGCCTGTTTCAATTCCTGCTCTGATCGCTCGACCTCGACCAACTGCTGGTGGACGTTGCCGATATGAAGATAAAAGCCCGCCGCCACCGTCACGCTATATAACACTGCCATCGCCAATGCTTTTGCCCAGGAGGGCCAGTCGCCAAAATTGTCGAGATCAAGCGCGGCTAAATCCAGGTCAGCCAGATCAAACTCACTCAGTGTGCGCAAGAAAGCGGGGCGGTTCATAGCGGCCGCTCAACCGCTTCTTCTGGCAGCTCAATCCCCACTGACAATATAAAGTGGGTCGCCTGAGTGCCGTCGCCGGGGGTCGCCTGCACCGCATCCAAACTCGGGTCTTGCATCCAATGCGACGCTTCCAGCCTGCGCATGAGACTCGAGACCCGGTTATTGGACTCTGCAATGCCCTCAATCGAGATAACCTGAGCGTCGGTTTCGAGCGAGGTATAGAAAACACCCTCGGGGACCGTTCGTACCAGCTGATCTAACAGTCTGACAATGACGGGTCGGTTGCCCTGTAACGCTTGGATCACTCTCATACGGTCTATCAGTCGACTGCGCTTGAGCTGCAGATCTCTAATCTCGGCGACCTCTTGATCCAACAGTTTGATTTGAGTGGTCAATTTCTGGTTACGCATCTCTTGATAATCGATCTGACTGCTGACTACCGCGTCCCACAGCCAGACTGACGTGACAGCGATGAGCGCGGTCCCACACAGGCCGACTAAAAACTGCTGGCGACGCGCTTGACGCCGGGTTTCGCGCCAGGGCAATAAATTGATATTAGCCATCGTTGAGTCTCCGCATCGCCAAACCGCAGGCCACCATCATCGCTGGCGCGTCTTGTGCGAGCGCCTGTGCGTCGACACGGGCAGCCACTGACATACCGGCGAACGGGTTTGCGATGATGGTGGGGGTGGATAAGCGTGTCGAAATCCGCTCTGCAAGGCCCGCCATAACCGCCACGCCGCCGCATAAGACAATGCAATCAAGTTCGGCATAGTCGCTCGAGGAAAAGAAAAATTGGAGGGACCGACTGATCTGCAATTCAACTGCGTCGAGGAAAGGGGCTAACACCGCCTCGTCATAGTCGTCAGGTTCACAACCATCCGGTAATCCGCCTTGCTTCTTGGCACGACCCGCTTCTTCGAAAGAGAGTCCGTAGCGACTCATAATGTCTTCCGTGAGCTGCATACCGCCAAATAAATGCTCTCGGGTATAAATCGATTGGTCGCCGGCAAAGACCGACAATGTCGTCATACTGGCGCCAATATCCACCATAGCGATGGTGTGATGACTGCCCACCGGCAGCTGGTTGCTGAGCAGCGTCATCGCTCGCTCCCGAGCAAACACCTCGATATCCATAATGGCCGGCGTCAAACCTGCCATTTTTAGCGCACCAACACGAGCTTCAATGGTCTCTTGACGACACGCAGCCAATAAAACGTGGGCGTGCTTTTCCTCGCCGGGTATCGGCCCTAAC
>CAJQKG010000065.1 GCA_905478845.1 uncultured Luminiphilus sp. | reverse complement strand
CAACTATCTGGCTACCGATCAAGATCGCGCGGACTGGCGGGCCTGCTTGCGACTAACGAGAGAAATTTTGCAGCAACCTGCGTTGGATGCGTATCGCGCTGAAGAGATTCAACCTGCCGTCGATTTATCGGATGATGCAGCGATCGATGCCTGGGTCAAAGACAACGTCGAGACGGCTTATCACCCTTCGTGTTCTTGTCGGATGGGCGCCATCGACGATCCGATGGCGGTGGTGGATCCGATGTGCCGGGTGCGCGGTTTGGCGGGATTACGGGTCGTCGATTCGTCGGTTTTTCCGACGATTCCTAATGGCAATCTCAACGCACCTACGATCATGGTGGCCGAACGTGCTGCGGACCTTATTATGGGGAAGACACCGATGCGGCAGGAAGTCGATGTGTGGCAAGACACTGAATGGGCAACGCGCCAGCGTTTGCGCGCGCCCGTGAGATCAGTACCGATTGGCCCGGTGCCTTGTAGTTGATGGGGAAAGGGCAGTGAACTGGATTTTGTCCATCGCGATTGGAGTCACGACACTCACATCGCTTTATCTTGCGGTGCGTTATCGCTCAATGCGTCTTGAAGGTGTCACCCCAGTTCCGGTGTTGACCTTTATGGCGATTCTCTTTACCTCGGGGCTCGATGTCGGTCTGCTCATGTTCCCCATGGTGGACTTCGAGATTTTTGCCCGCGAGCCCGACTACGCCTTCGCGAACCCTTTGGCCCTTGAGTTCGGTTTCTGGGGGTTTTTGGTCTGGGGATTTTATTTTCTCACCACGTTTTACTTTTGCGTTGTCGAGCCGAAATTGCAGCTGTTCGAAATCCCTGCAGTCAAGCTGGTCAACAATCTCACCATCATCGGTACTTGCGCCTTTACGGGCTACCTCTTCTTACACTATCTGCCCGGGTACATCGAAGGGATCCCTAACGTGGTGCGCTATACACTGGTGGCGCTGACCGTGTTGGTGGCCGTGATTTCCAGCACCCAGATTCGTTTTGTGAAGGCCCTGAGCTTGACGTCGAGTGGTCTATTTTTTGCGCTGATTGCAGGCTCTTTTTTCGCGTCCAACATGGGCATATCAGGGCTTGTAGGAACGATGGGCCAGTTGGGCGAGTACTTTGGGCAACTCCCTCAGTTCGTTTTCCCGATCAATGACTATCACGCCTTCTATCTGTTTTGGTGGTTCGCCTGGAGCATTATGATTGGGCAGTTCGTGTCGCGCTTTGTGACTGGTTTTCCTGCGTGGCAGCTATTGCTGTTGTTGTTGGTCGTCCCGTCGATTCCGATCGCTTTGTGGTTTTCGGTGTTGTATTGGTATTTCGCCAACGAGGTCTCAATAGCGGGCCCGATGAGCTGGGCGATGATGGGCGTCGGCATTCTATTTGTGGTGAATTCCCTCGACTCCCTCACTCGGCTCTACACCCACAATATTGGTTTTACAGTAGAGGCATTGGGCACCGCTCGTTATATCGCGGTGAATTGGGTGATCCTGCTTGGATTGGTACTGGCCTTCCAGTTCACACCCTTCAAGATCGAGTGGGTCGGCCTGACGGTGGTCGGGATATATGCGACGGTGTATACGTTGGCTTTCAGACGCAGGCGGGTGTTGCAGCCGTCAAGGGCTTGACGCTCCGAGGGTTGAGAGCGCTTGATAGGTGGCAACCTTGAGATCAAAGCGCAAGCGATCACTGTACGGAGCGCCGATAACCTGTGTCATCAATATGACGACCAGATCCTCCTCGGGATCGATCCAGAATTTAGTATTGGCGATGCCACCCCAAGAGTACTCACCTTGGGACGAGATCACTTGGGACTGGGCAGGGTCGGTGATCACACCGAATCCGAGACCATAGGACTGCCCTGGATAGAGATGAGAGGCGGGGTATTCTGTCGCGCCATTGTCTCTCACCTCAGGTGTTAGGCGTGCCATGGTCATCGCCTGCACGGTTTTCGGCCCAAGAATACGAACGCCCTCCAGATGGCCCCCGCGGCGGAGCATCTCGCAAAAGCGCCAGTAGTCTTTGGCGGTCGAGATCAGGCCGCCACCCCCCGAGAACAGGGTGACGCCCGAGGGCGGGGGTATTAGCCCGTCAGGCATGGGCACGACCTGTTGGCTTTTGGCATCCCAGAGGTGATTGCGTGCCAGGCGGTCGGTTTTTTCCGCGGGCACATTGAAGTAGGTATCGCGCATACCAAGGGGTTCGAAAATCCGCTCGTGAAAAAACTGCTCCAGCGTTTGGCCGCTGAGTCGCTCTACCAGCGCACCCAGCACATCTGTCGCAACACTGTAGTGATAGCGAGTGCCTGGCTCAAAGCGGAGTGGGAGAGTGCCAAGGGTCTTGATGAAGGCGTCTAGATCGGGACTGTTTTGCAGTGCAGCATCTCGATAAGCTCGCTCTACGGGATGCTCAACGTGCCAGCCATTCGTGAGGCCCGCAGTATGGGTCATCAATTGCTCGATGGTCATCGTATTGTTGGGTGCCACCAGCTGTCCGTCGACTAACAGCGACATGCCCTCTAATGCAGGCAAGTATTTGGTGACCGGCTCACCGAGATGGAAGGCGCCTTCTTCGTAGAGGATCATTGCCGCCACCGTCGTAATCGGCTTGGTCATCGAAAAGATGCGGAACAAGGCGTCTTTGTCGAGGGGCCGGTCGTCGTCGAGCCCGTAACGGCCCGCAGACTCGAAATGCACGATCTCCCCGTATCGGGCGATCATCGTGACGGCGCCCGCCAGCCTGCCCGCCAAGATTTCACGATCCACAAACTCGGAGACTTTGCTGAGTCGAGCGCTGGAAAAACCGACCGCCTCTGGAGTGAGGTTGGCCCGCTCTTCCGCCTGCAGTGGCGCGACCAGCAGCAAGAGGCATAACAGCACAGTGGTTTTCATAGACTCAACATCACAGAGCATTGCCAATAGGCTGCGCATCATGGGGCGACCTGCCCGGCCAAGTCAATTCTGTTACGCAGGCAAGCTTGAGCGGGCGTTCAATGGCCGGCTGGATAGATCGAGCGCTGCGATTCAAAGTGGGTGTTTTCGCGGTAGCCCGCTTGACGATAAGAGAAGTAGGCCACGCTGCGCCGGCTCGTCGATTCGTTACCCAGCCCGCGGTGTAATAGGCGATCGTCAAACACGAGACATGAACCTGCGGTCAGCGGGAACGATATCCGTTCGGGCACGTCCTTCTGGGTTCCCGCCACCAGTCGTTCGGGACAGGTTGTCTCGTATTGGTAAACCAGCTCGTCGCTGACGAGTAATGGGTTGTGAAGGTGGTTGGTGAGCCGGTGAGAGCCTGCTGCAAACTCTGTGGGACCCATTGCCAGCGTAATGTCGTGGAGCGCGACCATGACATTAAGCGCATGGGGTGGCTGATATTCGGCGGTCACGTGGGGCGAGTCGATATGCCAGAACTGGGCCGGACTGCCGGGATCTGAATACACGACGCCGCTAAAGGCGTGTTCGGCATCAGCGCCCAGCGTGTCGGCGATCAACGGCCACCAAGGCAGCGATCGGTCTTCGACACCGAACTCGGCCGGCGATAAGGGAATGTCCCAGCGGCCGGGCGATCGCTGCACGATTTCAAGGAAGCCGGCAGCACTGCCGATGCCGATAGCTTGCGCGCCGAGCGCTGCTGTGATGTCGCGACTGCGGCTCAGTGACACGTCGAGCAGACGCGCTACGAGACTGGCTTCACACATCCCAGTTAGCGCTATGAAGCCGTCGTTGGCCAGTCGCCGCTGTGCGTCATCCAGCGACGAGCCGATAGCCTGCGTGCCGGTATGCTTCATGTGCGTTGCATCCTATCGCTGTGGTAGGGCGACAGCCTAGCGATGGCGGATGAGATGGCGGAGGAAATGCCTTCTGAGAAATCGTATGAGAAGCCGTGTGACAAGTCGTTTGAAACGAAACATGAAAGGGCGTTTGAGAAGTCGCACCGCTCGCCGTCGGATGGTCGCCAAGCGACGCGACGGTAGCGGTCAGGCAGTAAGGAGACACCTGGCCGGGGCGCGGCAAGCGACGCCGCGAACACTAACCCACGTGCGCTCCAGCGCGCTTTTGGCATCGTTTTTGTCTCTTGTTTCGCCATACTGCTCCGTGGCCTC
>CAJQKG010000064.1 GCA_905478845.1 uncultured Luminiphilus sp. | reverse complement strand
AGGTGGTGCTGCTAGATGATATTGAGGCGCTGCGCCGATTGAGAATGACTTATCACGATTATGTCAACGAAGGGCGCTGGGCCGAGATAGCAAATTTGTTTACCGAGGATGCGACTATCGATTTTGGCTATGTCGCCATTATGAAAGGGAGGGAGGACATTATTGAGCAGTTTGTCGATATCCCCAACCACACGGATATGCTCAAACAGTTCATACACAATCATGTTGTCGACGTGGACGGCGATACAGCTAAGGGGTTTCTATATCTCGAGGCGAAATATGCAGACAAAGGCGAGAGTCTTTTTGTGGCCGGCAAAATAACCGATAACTACATCCGAGTGGATAACCGGTGGCTTATTCGAGACACCGTTACTCACCTTTATTTCACCACTCCGTTATCAAAAGGCTGGGCGATCGACAACCCTCATTACTTACGTGGTGGTACCGATAATCTGCGCAATCTGGAGCAGTCTAAAAAAAAACCTTAGGTACCGATTGAGAAGTCTTCATATACGGAGCCATTAAGCCCAAATTTCTTCCCTGCGGTGTGGTCAATCCCTATCAATTTTGCCAAGGAAATCAAATGCATCAATCACTGAATCGCCAATGGCTACTCGTAAAGCGTCCTGTTGGGCACCCTAAAAAAACTGACTTTGAATATCGCGAGGTGGATATACCGGAGCCTGGTGATGGCGAAATTTTATTGCAAATTCTCTATGCCCTAGTCGATCCAGCTCAGCGTGGATGGATGGATGCAGGAGGCAACTACTGGAATCCGTTGCCACTTGGGCAGCCCGTACGAAGTGGAATACTTGCAAAGGTGGTTAAATCCAATAGCGCGCAACACCCCGTGGGACAGTTTGTTATGGGTGTTGCAGGATGGCAAGATTTTGCCGTTGTGCCGGAGGGGAGCGTGGATCCAATACCTTACGATGGAACCCAAGACCTGCGCGCCTTCTCGCATGCCTTAGGTAGCAAGGGTGCCACGGCTTATTTTGGTCTGTTTGACGTCTGTAACCTTCAAGATGGAGAACAAGTTCTGGTCTCTAGCGCGGCTGGAGCGGTAGGTTCCTTGGTGGTCCAACTCGCAAAAATCAAAGGTTGTAAAGTCGTTGGCGTGGCTGGAGGGACAGAAAAATGTGCTTGGGTCTTAGGTGAGCTAGGCGCAGACGCGGTTATCGACTACCGAGCCACCGAAAATATGTCTGAAGCTATTGCTGAACATTTTCCTGACGGATTGGATGTCTATTTTGACAATGTGGGCGGCGAGATACTCGAGGCCGCAATGAACAACCTTGCTATTGGGGCTCGCATCGGTATTTGTGGAATGATCGCCGACTATAACGTGTCTGATCGTGTTGGTCCGAGAAACATGTGGAATTTATTGGTGAAGCGTGCTCGTATTGAAGGCTTCTTAGTGGCTGATTACCGAGCTCGGTATCATGAGGCGCAGGCTCATATCGGCGTTTGGATTGACCAAGAAAAAATCAAATACAAAATTGATGAACGTGCAGGTTTTGAGAATTTACCAGCAACGCTTAACTGCCTTTTCACCGGCGATCATGATGGCAGGATGATACTCAAGCTGACTGATGATGACGGCATTAGCTGAGGAAGCATAGAACAGCAATACGGCTTGTTGGGCGCGGACTGCCTAGCTAGTCTTGCGAGCTTAAGGGCGGAAATTAGCGAAATTTAACGGTTGTCTGACCGAAGATCAGATTGATCGCTCTCTTGTTCTTGCCGTCGGCGGTATAAGCAGCCAAATCGCTAGAAACGAACACTCCTATTCTAAACTGCTAAAGCGGGCAGTTTTGCTTGCGCGCAAGCAGATGTCAGCTCGGTAAAGATTGTCTGAGCCTACTTTCTGAAGGATCAGCGACGCCTATGGGCCGGTCAGCGCGAGTAGCGCCTTGAAGTGCTATCGGCCTGTCCTCAATTATGCTGTCGCGACTCGTAGCACAAAGATCGACTGGTCGACTGACAAGCTCAAGGTTCTGGGTATTTGGAGCAGAGTGATGCCCAAAGTAGTGGGCACAGTTCAGTGATCTGCTAGCTATCTAGGCGGTAGCACACGCGATGTTGGGCCCGGAGGGAAGGCTGACAGCTCTACTATCAACTAACCCGCCTGAGAAACACCGAGCCGTTCAAGGCTAAAGTGGAGGACACTTGGAGAAAGCTGGGGTTTAGCCCTGAATTTAATATGACTAATTTCAAGGATCACTGTCTAGCGACGACGAAGCCGATTTTTTCTGGCCCGGTAGGTGGCCTAAATCAAAAACGCTTGGGACTCCTGCCGATTCTCAATTCGCGCGCGGCGATTTTCTGGTAGGTTTTTGTGATGAGGCTCCTGTAATGGCCGCCTCGGTGGTCGAGTTCCTCTAATCACTGTGACTTTGGAACCATTGAGTGGAACCAAATGCTATGAAAGCCACTCAGAATATGACACTGCGTAACACTGGCAGTGTTGAGGTCGTCGGTTCGATCCCGTCTGGCTCCACCACCATCGATATTAAATTCAATATCTTGCGTGAAAAAGTGCGCCTCTTCAGGCGCCTTGGGCGTCAGCATTTAGCCCGTCGCTTGAGTGCGATATGACTCTGGACCACAGATCAGCAATCAATCTGGACTAAGCTTAGGTGGGAGAGTTGCCCACTCAGATCTGAGTACAAGGTATTGATCATCAGCCGCTCGAACATCGCGATCATCCAGATGCCATCTGATACGGGTGTTAACCCAGGTCAACTTGAGCACGGTTTGGATCATTCGCCCCCTGCCATCTATCACGAATATACGATGGCAAAGCAAGCAGCGCGGGCGTGGCGACGAGGGTCAAAAGCGCTGCAAAGGATAAGCCAAAGACAATTGCCTGCGATAAAGGTTCCCAGAACACTGCCATCTGACCACCAGCCTTAATATTACGATTGATAAGATCCACCGACATGCTGAGCGCCAAAGGCAGCAGCCCAAAAACCGTCGTCGCGGTTGTGAGCATCACGGGGCGCAGACGTTGGGCGGTAGCCCGGACGATGATACTGTTCAGTGGCAGTTCAGGGTGTCGCTGTCGCACGTAATTAAAGGTATCAATGAGCACGATATTATTATTAACAACGATACCCGCGAGAGAGACGATACCAATACCCGTCAAAATTGCACTGAAAGCACTGCCAGTGAGCAATAGCCCGACGAGCACCCCGGCAGTTGACATAATGACCGCTAATAAAATCAGCAGACTTTGATAAAAACTATTGAATTGGGTGACCAACAACACAAACATGAGCAGCAGTGACAGCAAGAACGCGACTGACACAAAAGCGATGCTCTCCGCTTGTTCCTCGTTGGCGCCCCTAAACTGAAACTCAATGCGCGGATCAAAATCTTGCTCACTCAGCCAGACCTTTAAGTGAGCAACGACATTATCGGGTATCACGCCCTCCAAAACTTGCGCTCTGATGCGCTCTGTAGGAAAGCCGTTGATTCTGCGCAACGTATCGACGCCCTGGGCCGGCTCTACTGAGACGAAATTACTCAATGGGACCAGGCCCTTATCGGTACTGACTTTGATCGACTCCATAGCCTTTATGCCGCGGTATTCGCGCGGATACCGGGCACGGATGTCCACCGCATCATCCGCACCAGATGGCCGGTATTCAGCGACTTTCACCCCACTGGTAACCAGTTGCAATGCAACGCCTGAGGTCGTGACATCTGCCCCATAGATCGCCGCTTGAGCGCGGTCTACCTCCATTCGCCACTCAATCGAGGGTAGGGCCCGAGTATCGTCAATATCAATGAGTTCAGGCAAGGTATCCAGATAATCTCTGATTTCAGCCATCGCAGGCTTCAGTAGTTCTCGATATCTTGATCGAAGCTCAATTTGAATCGGCTTTCCAATGCTCGGGCCTTGCTCTACTGGCTGGACCTCGACACGTAAACCGGGCAGGTCTAGCGTTCTTTCACGGATAATGCGAATGACATCGAAACCTGATTGGCTGCGATCAGACTCGGGCGTCAGCTCAATAAACACGACACCAATTCTGTCAGCTACCGCGTCAGGTCCTCCGCCACTCGAGCCGGGTAGCAATGTTTGGGCGTTCATAGACCGGATACCAGGAACGCTGAACATGCGCTGCTCAACGCGCCGCACCAGCTTATCGACTTCGGAGGCGGAGAAATTCCCGCGCCCACTGACGGAAACAGTCAGAAACTGTGGGTCAGTATCATTGAAGAAGATGGTGCCCTTTCCGTATTGACCATATGCCCAAAAAATACTGATCAATAAAAGGGCGATAGCGCCCAGTACTGACACAGGCCGCGCACAAACACGCGTCATTGCACGCGCATACGCACCGGTAAAACCACTTAAGCGGGTTGGATCGCCATGCTCCAACTGATCAAGTGTCTCCGCAAGCGCAGTCGCATGAACCGTAGGCTGACCAAATATCGTGCCTAATACGGGACCGAATAACAGTGCGTACAACAGCGAGCCACTCAAGACTGTAAATACGGTAACGGGTAAGTAACTCATAAATTGACCGGGGATTCCTGGCCAAAACATCAGTGGTAAAAAGGCAGCCAGTGTTGTGGCTGTAGACGCAGTCACTGGCCAAAACATTCGCTTTACCGCCTCTGCGTAGGCCGCCTTGTGATCAGCGCCTTCACTCATCCTGCGGTCTGCGTATTCAGTCACCACAATTGCACCATCGATCAGCATGCCCAACCCTAACAACATGCCGAACATCACCATGAAGTTGAAGGTGTAGCCGAGTAAATAAATGATGATCACTGAGAATAATAAAGAAACGGGGATGCCAAGTCCGACGATCACTCCACTTCGAAAGCCCATTGCCGCCACGACTATGACCATGACGAGCGCCAATGCCGTCATGATGTTTCCCTGCAGTTCTGTGACCTGCACCTCGGCGAATTCAGATGTGATCAGTGAAGGTTGCACCCGGATGTTGGGCGGGAGCTGCGGTGTCATTTTCTCGACAATGTCCAACACAGCATCAGAGGCTGTAATGACATTTGCATCGGACCGTTTCTTGACCTCAATGTACATGGCTGTCTGACCATTGAACCGTGCATAGCTTGTGCGGTCCTTAAAGGTTCGGCGGACTTCAGCGATATCGGCCAAGGTCACCACTATGTCGCCGTTTACCCGCACGGGCAGCGTCATAATGTCAGCGGCGGTCTCAACTACTGAAGGCAACTTGACCGCGAACCTGCCGCCACCTGTCTCAAGGCTACCGGCAGCAATCAGTCGATTATTTCGACGTAAGGTGTCAGCAAGCGCCTCACTCGAAATCCGATATGCCTCAAGCGCTTCGGGGTCAATAAGAATTTCCAAAACCTCCTCGCGGGCACCTCGCATGTCTGCACTGAGGACAGAGGGCACGGTCTCAATGGCATCGCGGAGAGAGAGGATTGCCTCATACATTTGTCTCTCACTGGCACCTTCGGATAGCAGGTTAATCTGCAGCAATGGGAAATCGTCAACATTAAGCTGTTCAACAAAGGGTTCTTCTGCAGTGGCAGGCATCTCCGATTTGGCGCGATTAACAGCTTCACGGGTATCGAGCAGAGCAACCTTCAAGTCAATCTCAGGCTCGAATTCCACGCCCAGAGAAACAAAGCCTTCATTCGCTGTCGCTGAAATTTCCTTGATGCCCTCAACTTTGCGTAATTCCACCTCTACCGGTTGAATCAGTAGGCGCTCACCATCCTCAGGAGAGATACCTTCGTGCATGACGCCAATTAAGAAGTAAGGCAGCACAATGTGAGGCTCGTTGGCTATAGGCAACGCTGCACGAGCCAGCAGCCCACACAAGACCACCATCGACATCATCATCAGCGTGGTACGCGAACGACTGATCGCTGCGTCAATGAATCCCATCATTAGTGAGAGACTCCTAATACTTCACCCGTGGTTGCTCGTACCTCCACGATCTGGCCTTCCGCTACAAATTCGTGACCAAGCGTAATCAGGCGGGCATTTTCTGGTAGTCCTGTTACCCATGCTCCATCCGGAGAATCTTCAATAATGACGACGGGATAGAACTCAACTCGATTCTCGTGGTCGATCGTTCTGAGACCCAGTGCCCCGTCATCATTTAAGGTGAACAGCGAGGGGGATACACGATGAGCGTTCACGGCTTCTCCGGTCAAATGTACCGCCGCCGTGAGCCCGGCTCGAATTTGATAGTCCGCATTAGGGACTGTTACTTCAATCGGGTAGGTGCGAGTCACATCGTCAGCTTGACTACCTATAAAGGTTATCGAGCCTTCAAGGTAATTACCGATGCTGGTTCGCGCGCTCACCGCCTCACCCAAGCGCAGCTTACCGATATCCCGCTCAGGGACGGAGACCTCCACTAAGATCGGATCTAAATTGATCAAGGTGGCACACACATCGCCCACTCTTGCGAGATCGCCCACCACCATGTGTTGCACGTCAACTACGCCAGAAAACGGCGCCTTGACCTTTGTTCGACTCAAATCCAGTTCTCGGCGGAGCAGATTCGCCTTTGCGGCTTCGAGCCGTGTGGAGAGCTGTGCAGCCTGAGCTTCAGCGAGCAAGTTATCACTTCGCAGGACCAACGCGCCGTTGTACTCGATCTCTGCCTGAGTGACTGCTGCACGAGCCTCGGCGACCAGTGCAGCTCTATCGTCGGTTGCAATCTCACACAGTATTTGTCCTTCTGCGACACGAGCTCCTCTTGCTACTGGCCGTGAAGTCACCCGGCCCGAAATTTCAGTGCTAATACTCGCAGTCTGTTGACTCACCGTTTTACCGCGCAATATGCGGCTCTTGTTTCTGGGTTCAGAACGTATCTGCTCAACTGCGACAGAAGGCAAAGATGAATCTGAAACTGCCTGTAGCGCGTCTAATAAATTGGGCGTTGGGGTTTTGGGGCTTGTGAAAAGGCCCGAGGCAAGCCAAAACAGAACGAGCAGAGCAAAGATTGATGCGACTTTCAGATTCTTTTTCATAATTCCCGTAACACTTAGGCTTTAGCGCCGATGCAAGTCAGACCACCGACATATTATGCAGATTAACAACGAAGTGGAATGCAAACACTGGGTTTACACCACAGTGAGGCTGGCTTTCAGCTCCGATTCTACTGGGTACTAGAGGCAAACTCTTGTGTCCCATGCAACATGAAACGGAACCCCAAAATCATGTTTCAAGAGATTTGACTCAAGGGTCCGATTGCAACGTGTCGCGGTTTTGTTGCGCTACCGCTGAGCGCCCCTCATTATATAGTGATAACGATTCTCATTAATATGGCGCTGGATGGTGGCATCTCAAGTTGGTACCGCAACGAGAAAACTCGAGAAACGGGGAGTAAAGCGCGTTCAGTTGGGTGGGCGATTGCGAAGATAAAAACGAGCAAATTCGCGAGCAAGCGCAGGAGCATTTCAATGCCAAATGATGAGCTACTTTCGCGAGCGTAGCGGGTGTATCTGCGGTCTGATGAGTGCGCTAGAGAGCGGTTGTTCTCGTTGATGTTTCAGACTCGTGGTTATCGAGGGCTACTTGTTAGAGAATAATGCGTGTCACTCTATGATTGACCGCACTGCATGATGACTTATCGACTCGTAAGATTCGTTTCTAGAAACGCACTGAGACAACATTAAGAAGGAATAGGATGACTGTATCTTTTATCACGTTAGACGAAGCCGCGGCGATGAAAGAGGGGGTTCGAATAACTTTCATTCCGGGCATACAAGCGCTTTATGCTGAGGCGCTTAAAAATATCTGTTTCGTTAAAGAGATTCCTGTTACCAGAGCACTGCACCCGCTGATGGGTGTCGATAAGAAGACAGGAGAGAACCGACAAAAGCGGCTTTATGAGCTGACTAGCCAAACCAGCTTGCCGACTATGTTCTTTAATGACGAGAGGCCAAGAAACGTTTGGATTGAGCAACTCGCATTAGCGGAGAAGATTGGCAGTGCTAACAGCCCGGCGTTGATTCCAGCAGACTTCGAGCAACGCGTGGAAATGTTTGGGTTATGTGCGGTGGTTCTGGGTGAGGACGGCCTCGTTTGGAATATGCGGATTATGAATGATGGTCCTTTGGGCCGAAAATATGGCTACACCGATGCGGCGAGTTCGACCGCTCCAGCCAAGATCGCCGAGGTAATTGGG
>CAJQKG010000063.1 GCA_905478845.1 uncultured Luminiphilus sp. | reverse complement strand
AACCCGGGGGATATCGCACTGCTTAAAGTGCAAGCGAGCGAGGTAATGGAGTTTTGCGCGCGTGAGGCGATGCAAATACTGGGCGGTCTCGGTTATATGCGCGGCAATCGGGTAGAGCGGATTTATCGAGAGGTGCGGGTGAATGCCATTGGCGGTGGGTCAGAAGAAATTATGCGTGATCTGGCCACTCGTCAATACGGGCTTTAACCCGGCATAAGGTGGATCGACCAGATATACTGGCGCGCTGAAATGAGCCCGCAGCTGCGGCCAACGGCGCACAGCGCGAGAAAAGCGCAGTAAAGAGTGCCGTAGAGAGTGCCTTAAAGAGTGAAGTAAAATAGGCCGACCAAGCAGATCACAGAGATGCAATAGGAGTGAACACATGAGTGAAAGCAAAGCCGCGTTGCAGGCTTTTAAGTCAGAAGTGGCTGCATGGATGGCAGAGAACGTGCCCTCTGACCCCGGGTTTTTGCTGCCCCTCACTTTTTTGGAGGTCGGTACAGAGCAGCAGCTCGATTTTTTGCGGGAGTGGCAGCATAAGCTGTGGCAGGCAGGATTTTTGGGCATGCACTGGCCCACTGAATACGGCGGCCAGGGCGCCGATTCGGCCTATCAATTCATCGTCGATAAAGCGCTCGGGCGTCACCGTGCGCCGATTATTTTCAATACGATTGGCCTGAACTGGGTCGGTCCGCTATTGCTCGACATGGGAACAGAAGAGGAGAAGGCGAAATATATTAAAAATATCCTCTCGGCAGAGGAGATTTGGTGTCAGGGTTTTTCCGAGCCAGATCATGGGTCTGATCTTGGAGCGGTGCAAACGCGCGCGGTGAAAGACGGCGACGAGTATGTGGTGAATGGCTCCAAAATATGGACCACCTTGGGCAATTACGCGGATCATATGATCTTGCTGGCGCGCACCAATACGAAAACCGAGCGCAAATATGACGGGCTCTCCTTTTTCTTATCGCCCATGAAAGTCGCAGGTGTTGAAGCCCACCCGATTCGCAAAGTGACCGGTGAGTATGGATTCAATCAGACCTTTTTTGCCGATGCGCGCATACCGGCCAGTTGCTTAATGGGTGAAGAGGGCGGTGGCTGGACGGTGGCAATGAAGACCTTGGAATATGAGCGAGGAGTCACAGCGGGCCAGGCCAGTGCGTACTGGGGCGTTGCGGTTCAGGTCGACGATATGATCGAAGAGCTATCGGCTATTGAGCAAGATGGTGAGCCACTGTTAGCGGATCCCGTCGTGCGCGACGACCTAGTGGGCTTTATGATGGAGGCGAAGGCACTGTCCTTGTCCGCTCGACGAATGGCGATTCCCGCTTTAGGTACCGATTACCCCATGGGTCTGGCGCTGTCAGTGAAGTATCGAGGCACTGAATACGAGCGTCGCATGAAGCAGTATACCGCGAGCAAACAAGGGGCTCAGAGCGCACTCTATGTGGGTGATGACGACGCCGTTAGCGGCGGATTTTGGCAGCGAGCGTACTTCAGTAATTTTGGCGCCACCATTGGGGGCGGTACCACTCAGGTTCAGGCCAATATTGTCGCCGAGCATGTGCTTGGTTTGCCAAAGTGAGGATGGATGCGATGTCAGTGACACAGAATGTGACCATGACCTTTAGCGAAGAGCAGGGCATGCTGCTGGATGTCGCGCGGGGTTTCGTGCGCGATCAGGCTCCGATTGGGGTGATCCGAGCACAGTTAGAAACTGAGACCGGATTTGATCCAGCGCTTTGGCAGAGCATGGTCGACATGGGTTGGGCAGGAATTGCCCTGCCCGATAGTGTCGGTGGCGCAGGTATGGGCGTTGGTTCTGCCGTGCCTGTCTTTGAATCACTTGGTGGTGGCTTACTGGGGACGCCCTTGCTCAGTACGACCCTAACGAGTCAACTGATTTGGCGCGCTGCCGGAGAGCGCGCTGCCAATTGGCTGAGCCGCTTATGTGGCGGTGAAGTCGGCTCGCTCGCTTTGTTGGATCATGCAGACTGGGGCGCGGCGAACTGCGGCGTCAGCCTTGGGAGCGATGGATGTTTGAGCGGGCGCAAATGTTTTGTGGCCGATGCGGGGGTGGCCGATGTGTTTGTTGTCGTGGCGAACGATAACGGTGAGCCGATATTGGCGGTGGTCGAAGCGAGCGCGCTGTCGACAGACGCACTCTCCCACAACGTCGTGATTGATCTGACGAAGCGCTCGGCAAATGTTGATTTCACCGGTGTGACACCGGTCGATATCTTCCGTGGCGAGCGGGTTGTCTCTGCGCTGCGCGATACCTTATTGCTGGGGGCGCTGCTCACGGCAGCTGAGACGACGGGCGCAGCAGCGCGTTGTCTTAGCGGTATTACGGACTACCTCAAAACGCGTAAGCAATTTGGCAAATTGATCGGATCCTATCAGGCACTGAAGCATCCCACCGTTGATATTTATGTTGGCATGGAAAACGCACGCTCCTTTATTTATCACGGTGCCAGTGTGGTGCAGGATGAGCCACTATCCGAGGACGCTGAGACGGCTTGCAGGATGGCCAAAGTGGCGGCAGATGAGGTCATGGTCTTTGCGGGAGATCGGTCCGTGCAGTTTCACGGCGGCTTTGGTTTTACCTGGGACTGTGATTCGACGCTCTTTATCCGCCGCGCTCAATGGGCGCAGCAGATGTTTGGCGGAGCGATCCACCATCGCAAAAGGCTGGCGGCGCTCCTCTTAGATTCCTGAGTCAGACACCCCCCCGAAGCATTGTATGCAGCTTCGGGGTGATCAAGTGGGTGGCAAATGTTCGTTGAGAAAACGTGCCATGTTGCCGCCCATCACGGCACCAATAGTGGCCTCACTGAGCCCGACGTCGACCAGCGCTTGGGTCAGGTGAGGCAGCTGTGCGGCGTCGATCGGAGTGGTGACAGAGCCGTCCCAGTCTGACCCTAGAGCGATGTGCGCCGCGCCGAAGCGTTGCACACCATAGCGGATCGCCTCTGCGATGGCCCCAACGCCCTCACCGCAGGTCACGTCTGGCCAAAAGCCGACGCCGATTAAGCCCCCTGCCTGCGTAATAAGCGCCATCGTCTCATCGCTAATGTTACGCGGACTCGGGCAATGGCCTTGAAAGCCCGTGTGGCTGACGATCAGTGCCGCATTACCGGTCGCTGCCAAGGTATCGCGCACCGTGGCTTCGCTGCTGTGTGCGACATCAATCATCACGTCCATCGCGTGCATCTTTTTTACAGCGTCGATACCAAAGCGGGTCAGCCCCGTCTGTGACTCGCCGTGAAGGGAGCCACCGAGCCGGTTATCAAAAAAGTGTTGAAGGCCCATCATTCGAAAGCCGGCGGCATAAAGCCGGTCGATATTCTCCAGCTCGCCATCCAGCGCATGAGAGCCTTCTGTGCCCAGTAAGGCGCCGACAATGCGCTGACCCTTCGCTCGCTTTGACAGCAATGTGCTGAGGTCTGTTTGGGAGCGGATCAGCGTTAGCTGCGAGCTGTGCTCTGCCGCGGTGAGTACCCGCTCCGCTTGCAGCATCGCGCGGGCAAACAGGCTGTCGTAGGCCGCTTCGGGCCAGCGCTGCGCCAGCGCCAGCAGCGTAATATTATCGGCAGCATCCGAGGCATTGCGGTCATAGTTTTGACCTCGTGGTGACTTGGTCACCGTGGTGAACATTTGCAGGGCCGCACCGCCTTCGATGAGACGCGGCAGGTCAACTTGGCCCCAAGTATGACGGGTCAACAGGTTACGGCCCCACAAAGCTGAGTCGGCGTGTAAATCACCGATGATCAGCTGTTGATGGAGTGCCAGTGTCTTGGCAGAAGGTGCCGGTCCTGCTCCGCCTGCCACAACATTGGAGGACCGGTCTACCCATTGAGGGACGAGGATAAAAAATCCGGTGACCAGCAAGAGAGCCAGCGCTGCACAGGTCGTCAGCAATCGTCTGAACCAAGTCATGTGAATCCCCTCTGATACCGGCCTGATTGCTCTGCAGTCGCAGTCTGTCGCGTTTCATCATGGCGGGCAACTGGTCTATGCCG
>CAJQKG010000062.1 GCA_905478845.1 uncultured Luminiphilus sp. | reverse complement strand
GATAGCGCTGTTGTCTGCACCGGGGGCGGGGGTTTACTAGCGGGGGTGGGTACCTATCTGAAGGCGCACCGCGGCGCGATGGCACTCTATAGCGCAGAGCCCGAGGGCTGGGATGACCACCGACTGTCTTTTGCTCATAAAAAACGTTTGAACGCTCCGGCCTCTGGGTCGACCTGGTGCGACGGTCTATTGGCTAAGCTCCCTGGCGAGATGACCTTTCCCATCAATTTACACCATGACATCACGGGCCTTTGCGCTTCAGATTTCGCCATCGCTCAAGCAATGCGGCTGATATGGGATAATTTCGGGATCAGATTAGAACCGAGCGGCGCCATTGCCCTCGCCTGCCTGATGACGTCTCCGTCGCAATTTTCAGGGCAACGGGTGCTTGTGACACTGACCGGCGGAAATGTAGATTGGGCTAACTTTGAAGCAGCTCTGACGTTAGCTGGGCAGGCCACTCAACCAAATCATTAAGGTGGCGAGTGCCACGCAAATCACGCCTGTCGCCGCAATAGCGTCCGCCACGCCATCTTCCATATTACTTTTCGACATACTGTCCTGAGCCCTGTTGTGCGCCGCCAAACGAGACAGCGATGAAAAGGAAATAGTTAACGTCCCACGAGCGCCAAAGTCGCGTCGACCGGATGGCGCGCATTGTACCGATTATCAGCCTCCCTTCAAGCGTGTTGTTTGTCTTGTCCGATCCTTATTTTGTGCGCTGGATATGCAACAATGACCCTTCTTGGCGCTGGCAGTTCGAGGCTCGCACTCCCAGTGACACTATACCCTCGGCGCTACTGAGCAGCTGACGACGACACTTGATGGATTGGTGATGGATACGGGAATTACCTTTACGTTTGCGGCAATCTTTTTGGGTGCGGCTGTGCTGTCCTCCGTTGCTCTTTATGCGCGTCAACCGATTATCATTGCGTATATCGCGTTAGGCATGGCCCTTGGCCCTCATGGCTTTGGCCTTGTGACAGACATGGCGTTGGTATCGGGCGCTGGGCATGTGGGGATTATTTTGCTGCTGTTTTTGCTCGGGCTGGATATGAAGCCCGTAGCGCTCTGGAATAGCCTCCGGCAATCGACCTTGGTGGCTCTATTAAGCACTGCACTGTTTGCCGTCACCGGTTTCGGTGTCAGTCGATTATTTGGTTTTGGGTCGCAAGATGCCGTGCTGATCGGTGCGGCTTTGATTTTCTCTTCGACAATTATTGGCATTAAATTGCTACCCACGACCGTCTTGCATCACCGCCACCTCGGGGAGCTGATGATTGCGCTCCTTTTGTTTCAAGACTTGATGGCCATCATTGTGCTGGTGCTGATGGAAAGTGTCGGCACAGGCAACACCTCGTGGCGAGCACTACTCGCACCCCTGCTCACGCTGCCACTCTTGGGCTTTATGAGCTGGCTCAGTGTGAAGACGGTGTTGCTGGCATTGATCAAGCGATTTGATCGCTATCATGAATATATTTTTTTGCTGTCCATCGGCTGGTGCCTGGGTATGGCGGAGCTGGCGATTTGGCTCGGCCTTTCTGCGGAAATCGGCGCTTTCATTGCAGGAATTAGTATTGCCAGTAGCCCCATTGCGCAATACATTGCGATCAGCCTGAAGCCCTTGCGCGATTTTTTTCTGGTGGTGTTCTTCTTTTCGGTGGGCAGTGGCTTGGATATGCAATTGCTCCCCGCGGTGGCCTTGCCCGCCTTGGCAATTGCGGCGATTTTGTTAGTACTGAAACCAATCGTTTTTCAGTTTTTGGTAAAGGGCATCTGTGAGGAACCCAAGCTAGCCTGGAACTTAGGCTTGCGTTTGGGGCAATGCAGTGAATTTGCGCTATTGATCGCTTTCTTAGGGGTCTCTAAGGGGCTTCTCGGTGACGCCGCAGCAACGCTCATTCAAGCGGTCACGATTATCACCTTGTTGGTATCTTCCTACTTAGTGGTGCTCACCCTACCTAACCCCATCGCCCTCAAGGCACATTTAAGAAAG
This sequence comes from uncultured Luminiphilus sp., assembly GCA_905478845.1. Lineage (GTDB taxonomy): Bacteria > Pseudomonadota > Gammaproteobacteria > Pseudomonadales > Halieaceae > Luminiphilus. The sequence goes on along the minus strand of CAJQKG010000062.1, from coordinate 12,936 downwards.
GACTGATAAGAGAGGGCCGCCTTCAGGGAAAGGACAGCTAGCGTGAGGAGCAGGCGGGTGACATCTGCGCACACCTTACCCTGCCCAAGAGCCAAAGGGGAAGTCAGGAGTGCGCCGAAGCGCGGTGCTAGGGTGGGAAAGTGCCTGCGAGCCTCCTTCAAGAGAACCTGCAGGCCCACAACCGTTAAATGGCAGCTTCTAGCTCTGGTAGCGCCTCGAAGAGATCTGCGACCAGACCGTAATCCGCGACCTGAAAAATCGGTGCGTCTTCGTCCTTGTTAATCGCCACAATGACTTTGCTATCTTTCATGCCGGCAAGGTGCTGAATAGCGCCCGAGATGCCCACTGCAATATACAGATCGGGTGCGACAATCTTGCCGGTTTGTCCCACCTGATAGTCATTGGGAACGAAACCCGCATCCACCGCGGCGCGCGATGCGCCGATGGCGGCATTCAGCTTATCGGCAATGCCTTCTAGTAGACTGAAATTGTCACCATTTTGCATGCCACGACCGCCTGAAATGACGACAGACGCTGAGGTCAACTCGGGCCTGTCAGAGACAGCCACTTCTTCGCGGATGAAGCGCGAGACGCCTGCATCGTGAACGGCGCCACAGGCCTCTACCGCGGCACTACCTCCCTCAGAGGCACCGGCATCAAAGGCCGTTGTCCTGACGGTAATGACTTTTTTGGGGTCCGACGATTGCACGGTTGCGATCACATTGCCCGCGTAGATGGGACGCTTAAACGTATCGGCGCCCTCGACCGTGATGATATCTGAGATCTGCCCGACATCGAGCAGTGCAGCCACACGCGGCATGATGTTTTTGCCGTTGGGTGTCGAGGCAGCCAATACGTTGTCATACCCTTCGGCTAGTTCAGCAACCAATAAGCTCACGTTCTCGGCCAATTGATGTTCATAGGCGGCGTTATCCGCGCACACTACCTTGGAAATGCCGGGCACCTGCGCTGCAGCGGCAGCCACCGCGTCGCAGCCCGCTCCCGCTACCACTATGTCTATTTCTCCGCCCATTGCTTGCGCCGCCGCCACTGCATTTAACGTCGCCGCTTTCAGGGAGGCATTATCGTGTTCTGCAACCACTAATGTTTTCATTAGATCACCTTCGCTTCGTTTTTCAGCTTGTCGACCAATTGGCCCACATCTTCCACTTTAATACCGGCTGCTCGCTCTGGTGGGGGTGTTACGCCGAGTTGCGAAACATGCGTCCCAACAGAGACCGACAGCTGCTCTGGAGTCAGTGTCTCCAGTGGCTTCTTTTTCGCCTTCATAATATTAGGCAACGAAGCGTATCGCGGCTCATTCAGCCGCAAGTCGGTTGTGATAATAGCGGGCAGGGTCAGCGAGAGCGTCTGGAGTCCGCCGTCAACCTCTCGAACGACCTCAACAGCGCCATCAGCAATACTGACTGCAGAGGCAAAAGTTCCCTGCCCCATGCCCGTTAACGCACCGAGCATCTGCCCCGTCTGGTTATTATCGCCGTCGATAGACTGCTTCCCCATAATGACAATATCTGGCGACTCTTGCGCAATAACGCCTTTTAGCAACTTAGCGATGGTGAGCGGCTCAGCCTTGCCTTCTACTTCGACATGCACGCCTCGATCAGCGCCCAAGGCGAGCGCGGTTCTAATTTGCTCTTGGCAGTTCGCCTCGCCCACCGATACCGCAACAATTTCGGTCACGGTTCCGGCTTCTTTAAGTCGGACGGCCTCTTCCACGGCTATTTCGCAGAAAGGATTTATAGCCATCTTAACGTTGTTCAGGTCCACGTCAGAGCCATCGGCTTTTGCTCGGACTTTAACGTTGTAGTCAACCACGCGTTTTACGGCGACCAATGCTTTCATGGTGTCTCCAGATTGAGTTGGGATCTGCATTCAGATGTTCTGACTAGCCCGCATTCGCTTTTCGATGATCTCCCTCGTAGCGCCTATCAAAATCGCTGAAGATCCTCTTCTGAGCCTGCGCGCACGCCCGGCATAGTGTATCATGCCGCCCGGTGCCGGGGCACCCAAGCAGCTGGAATTTTAATGCATTTCAGTGATAGTGGTTATAAACCCAAAACAGCCAATTAACGCGTTGAGGTGATGTGTGGAAAGAGAATCCATGGAATTTGACGTTGTCGTCGTTGGAGCGGGCCCTGCGGGTCTCAGCGCCGCTATCCGTATCATGCAGCTTGCAGAATCGGAGGGCCGCGAAACCACTGTTTGCGTGGTCGAGAAGGGATCCGAGGTGGGCGCCCATATCCTGTCTGGTGCCGTCCTTGAGCCTAGGGCGCTTGACGAGTTGCTTCCCGATTGGAAGGAGCGCGGCGCACCACTCAACACACCGGTAGCAGGCGACACCTTCTACTTCTACACGAGTGACAAGGGCGCTATCAAGCTGCCCGGCTTTGCGATCCCTAAGCCCACTCATAATGACGGTAATTACATTGTCTCAATGGGTAATGTCTGCCGCTGGCTAGCCGAGCAAGCAGAGGCATTAGGCGTCGAGATCTACCCAGGATTCTCCGCCGCCGAGGTGCTCTTTAACGAAGAGGGTTCCGTTAAGGGTATCGCCACCGGCGAAATGGGCGTGGGTGCCGATGGGCAGCACAAAGATAGCTATGTTCCCAGTATGGAGCTGCACGCGACTTACACCTTGTTTGCTGAAGGCTGTCGAGGTCACCTCGGCAAGCAGTTGATTGCACATTATGGCCTCGACGAGGGCAAAGATCCCCAGCATTACGGTATTGGGATCAAGGAAGTGTGGAAAATAGACCCCGCGAAACATCAAGAAGGGCTCGTCGTACACGGAATTGGCTGGCCCCTCTCTGAATCTGGCTCAAGCGGCGGCGCTTTTTTATATCACGCCGAAAACTGCGAGGTTTATTTGGGACTCATTGCCGATTTGAATTATCGCAACCCTTACCTCAGTCCATTTGAAGAATTCCAGCGCTGGAAGACCCACTCAAAAACGCGTGCAGTACTCGAAGGTGGGGAACGGATAGCTTATGGCGCAAGAGCATTGGCAAAAGGCGGTCTGAACTCACTACCCGACATGGCATTTCCGGGCGGCGTGCTCATTGGCTGTGACGCCGGCACACTCAACAGCGTCAAAATTAAAGGCAATCACACTGCGATGAAAAGTGGGATGCTGGCAGCGGAGAGCGTGATGGTAGCACTGCAATCCGATGGCCCCGCTCCTGCTCTCTTAGCAGATTTCAGTGCGCGGGTTAGCGAATCTTGGCTCGGCAAAGAGCTACATAGCGCCCGCAACTTTTCAGGGTTCATGCACAAATTCGGCACTTTGCTGGGCGCCGCGATGGTGTGGATTGATCAGAATATTTTTTCTGGAAGACTGCCTTTTACGTTGCATGACACGAAGCCCGACTACGCCTGCCTCGACGAGGCGGAAAAGTCAAAGGTCATTGACTATCCAAAGCCCGACAACAAACTCACCTTCGATCGTCTTTCTTCAGTCTTTTTGTCTAATACCAACCATGAGGAAGATCAGCCTTGCCATCTCACGCTGGGCGATCCGAGCATTCCGATTACCGTCAACCTCCCTCACTACGCTGAGCCCGCGCAGCGATACTGCCCCGCCGGCGTGTATGAAATCGTGCAGGAACAAGACGGTCCTCGATTTCAGATCAACGCCCAAAACTGCGTGCACTGCAAGACCTGCGATATCAAAGACCCCTCGCAAAATATTAACTGGGTCAGCCCCGAAGGGTTCGGCGGCCCCACGTACCCTAATATGTAGGTGGCTGGGCCTAGCGGCCCTAGGCGAGTGAAAAGCGGATGCCGGCACTCTCTATGCAGTGTGTTGCGTCTGCGAGCTCTGCGAGGCGATACCAAGCGGGTCGTGAACACAGCGCAGAGAGCCCGTGTGGCAGCGTGATATAAGCCGCGCCGTTGGCTCTAGACTCGAGGAGCAGCGGGTACCGCTCAGACACGATAAAGCGGCCTCCTGCGTTCAGTACGGCAACGAGCTCTGGCGTCTCACTGTCCATGTTCTGCTCAAAATCATTGATGATTAAAGGATGCAACGCCACCGATACAAGGCATTTTTCAACCGGCGTCACCAAGAAGTAGTTACCGTCGTCCTCGCGCCTCAAGATGCCCGCAAAAAGCTGCCATAACTCGGCGCGCTTAATCGGCATTCCCTCGTGATACCAAGTGCCGTCAGCACTAATCGCCATATCAATGTCGCCACAGTAATCGGGGTTCCAGAGCTGCAGTGGCGCCGGCTGCCGCCCATTGATAGACGCCACCTCAGTGCTACGAATGGCAGCATGGTGGCGGTCTGGCACAGCTCCCAGCAGGTTCTGCAGCTTGCTCGCGTCGCTATCCGATGGCTGCTCCGCCATTAAGTCATCCTCATCGTCACCGCTGATTGGCTCAGCGGATAACAATATCCGACTCATTGCGCTGAAACAGCATGAACTCGCTAAAACTGACTTGCTGTTGCTCATTGGCGCGGCGACCGGATAGCTGGTTGCGTTCGGCGCTTGTCAGCGCGTCAACGCTTCCCGGCGAAACGCGTGCCAGCTGGACTACCGCAAATCCCTCGCCTGGAATGGGCACGGTGCGTAACTGAGTGGTGTCTCCTGCGGTCATCGTGAAAGCGGCGTCTAGCACCGGTCGTGGTAATTGGCTCATTAGCCGGGTAGCGGCCAACTCGACTCTCCAGTCGAGTCCGAGCGTTTGCGCGACGTCCTCCAGTGTTTCGCCGCTCTCTAACGCATCTTGTGCGGTGTTTGTAATGAGAGACAGCGCAGACGCTTGGAGCTCGGAGCGCAGCAAACTGATCACCTCCGTTTCCACTTCACGAAAAGGCGCCGTTTGCGGCGGGCGCACCTCATGCACTCGCACCACTACAAAGCGTCGCTCTGCTAACTCGAGGACCTCACTGTTGTTACCGTCAATTTTGACATCCTCAGAAAACGCCGCTTCTCGAAGTCGGGCATCGGTGAAAACACCCTGCCCCGCCGCGACGGTGAACGCGTCAGAGCGCAAAACCGCGACCCCCAGTGCCTCAGCAGGATCACTGAGATCGGCTGCGTTAAACGCAGCATCCCGCAACTCCTCTACCGCAATCAGCAGTGCCCTCTCTGCCTCTGCCGCCTCGATCGAGGCACGCAGTTCAGCTTCGACCGTCTCATAACTGACCGCGGTGCCGTCAATCCGCTCTTCAAGTCGAATGATATGCGTCCCGGCATCTGTCTCGACAGGAGCCGAAATATCCCCAGGTAGCGCCAGCCCCGCAATAGCTTCTTCCATTGCCTCGGGAAAGGTTGCGCCATCGGTAAACCCTAGCTCACCCCCCAACGCTGCCGAGCCCAGGTCGTCTGATAGCGTCGCCGCGAGATCCGCAAAATCCTCTCCGTCACTCAGCCGGGAAGTCACGGCCGAGAGGCGACTGGCAAACGTCGCGTCCGTCTCCTCTTCACCCTGCATGAGCAGTATATGTGAGACTCTGGCTTGCTCTGATACCTGATATTCGTCCTTTACTGCCTCGTATTGCTCTCGCACGACAGCATCATCTACCTCGACATCAAAGTCGGAGGGATTCAGCTGGATGTAATCGACAATCACCTGTTCTTGTGTGAAAAATAATGACTCGTTGTCGTTGTAAAACGCCCGCAGTGCGTCGTCCGACAAGTCAGCGTCGTCTAGTAGGGAAGCATCTGGTACTACGAGAAATCGCACGTCTCGCTCTTCCGCTATCACATTAGCCGCTGCGCTCAATTCGGTGCTGGTCACAAACTCAGATTCACTGATCGACGCCTGCAGCTGGGCGAGCACGATATCGTCTGCTTGAGCGCGGCGAAATCGCTCAAGCGTGTAGCCGGCGTTGGCTAAAACACTCTTATAGGCATCGGGGGAGAATTCGCCATTGAACTGGAAAGCCTCAATCGAGGTGATTGACTCGCTCACTTGAGCGCCTGAAGCCACCAACTGAAGCGCCGATGTCTTCTGCAACAACAACGCGCGCTGCACCAGCGAGTCCAGTGCCCGTGGCCGCAACCGCTCGTCGTCGAGCAGCGCCGGATCGATGTCGTCGCCGAGAATACTGACCAATTGTCGTTTTTGCTGGGTAATCGCTTCTTGCAGCGCGAAAGGCGTGATCTCCTCGCCGTTAACCTCGGCAACCGAGGTGCCCGCCCCACCGGGCAGGAGCGTCTCCAAACCGAAAGCGGCGAATGACAAAACGATGAGACCAATAATCACTTTGGCCGCCGTGCTCTGCGTACTTTGGCGCATTGTTTGAAGCATGGTGTACTAACTCTGTAGTCGCAGTCGCCGCGTGCCGAGCAAGAAGCCGTTAACAGCGCTTACCTGCAGCGCTGTTGCATCTGTCGGCTGGCAACGCGGGGATCAATATGTAAAGAAGGCGCACTAGGGCGCCTTCCAAGAACCGCCCTACACTGGACGGCTAAGCAAACGGATTTATTGGTTAACCGCATCCTTTAACGCTTTTCCTGCTTTAAATCCAGGCGTGTTCGAGGCCGCGATCTGGATCGTTTCGCCTGTTCTAGGGTTGCGTCCCTGACGGGCTGCTCGCGCCTTCACAGCAAACGTACCAAATCCTACCAGCGATACACTGCCGCCTTTGGCGAGTGCACCAGTAATCGCTCCAATAGCAGCGTCGAGCGCTCGGCCTGCAGAGGCTTTCGAAAGATCCGCGTCAGCGGCGATGGCATCAATCAATTCATTCTTGTTCACGTTATTACCCCTCGAGTATTTTGACCTTAAGCTTCAGTGGCACCTATAACAGAGCCAGCTCATAGCCTACTCCTCCGCGCCCCCAACGGTCAACGCACCAAACGCTGGAAATCAATGGGGTCTAGGCTGTTTTGGTGCTGTTTTGTCTGCTTCCGCATCCTCAGCTTGCGCAAATCCCGACATGCCGTCTAAATAGGCATCGTCATCGAGTGACTCGGGCAAGCGCTCAAGCGCAATCGATAGCACTTCGTCGATCCATTTCACGGGCCGGATAGTCAAATTTTCTTTGATGTTATCGGGCACCTCTTGCAGGTCTCGCTCATTTTCGTGGGGGATAATCACTGTCTCAATGCCGCCCCGCCTAGCGGCCAATAATTTCTCCTTCAGTCCGCCAATAGGCAGGACCTCCCCTCTGAGTGTGATCTCTCCGGTCATCGCGACCTCCGAGCGCACCGGGATATCCGTGAAGCTACTCACTAGCGCCGTACACATGGCAATACCCGCACTGGGGCCGTCTTTTGGGGTGGCCCCTTCCGGCACGTGAATGTGCATATCGCGCGATTCATGAAGCTTGGCTGCAATGCCAAGCGCTTGAGACTTAGCACGGACTACCGTTATCGCCGCCTGAATCGATTCTTGCATGACATCGCCCAGCGACCCGGTCTTCACCACTCGCCCCTTGCCCAATGTCGACGCTACTTCAATCGTCAGCAGCTCCCCTCCTACCGATGTCCAAGCAAGTCCTGTGACCTGCCCGACCTTGTTCTCTTTCTCTGCGGTGCCAAAGTTGAACTTTCTGACGCCCAGCACGTCAGCCAGCATCTCAGGAGTGACCGACTGCCCTGACTTCAACTCCCCTAACGCGAAGGCTTTGACCATTTTTCGACACACTTTAGCGATCTGGCGCTCCAAGGAGCGAACGCCGGCTTCTCTTGTGTAGTAACGAATAATGTCTAGCGTGGCTTGCTCCGACAGGCTAATTTCATCTGGCTTTAACCCATTGAGTTTCGTTTGCTTAGGCGTCAGATAGCGCTGCGCAATATTGAGCTTTTCATCCTCGGTGTAGCCGGGAATTCGAATCACTTCCATTCGATCTAGTAGGGGCCCAGGAATGTTCATGGTATTGGAGGTGCAGACAAACATGACGTCTGACAGGTCATAGTCCACTTCCAGGTAATGATCATTGAAGGCATGGTTCTGCTCTGGATCTAATACTTCGAGCATAGCCGATGCGGGATCACCCCGATGATCCATCCCCATCTTATCGATTTCATCCAGCAGAAATAGCGGATTGCGCACTCCTGCTTTCGACATTTTTTGAATGAGCTTGCCCGGCATTGATCCAATATAAGTGCGCCGATGACCTCGGATCTCCGCCTCGTCGCGGACACCACCGAGTGCCATACGAATAAATTTACGGTTGGTTGCTCTGGCGATGGACTCGCCTAAGGACGTCTTACCAACCCCCGGTGGACCTACCAAGCACAGTACCGGGCCCTTCAACTTTCGCACTCGCTTTTGGACCGCTAGATATTCGAGAATGCGCTCTTTGACCTCTTCCAGACCAAAGTGATCTGTGTCCAGAACGCCCTGGGCTCGCTTGAGGTCGTGCCGCACCTTACTGCGCTTTGACCACGGAATACTCACCATCCAATCCAGATAGCCGCGAACCACTGAGGCCTCTGCCGACATAGGCGACATCATCTTGAGCTTACTGAGCTCCGCGTTCGCTTTCTCGAACGCCTCTTCTGACATTCTCGCTTCGTTGATTTTATTCTGCAGATCGTCGATCTCGTTGGGCGCATCGTCCATCTCACCCAGCTCTTTCTGTATCGCCTTCATCTGTTCATTGAGGTAGTACTCGCGCTGGCTCTTCTCCATCTGCTTTTTGACGCGACCGCGAATGCGCTTTTCCACCTGAAACACATCAATCTCAGCGTCCATTAAAGACTGAAGGTGTGCTAGCCGTGCGCCAATATCGGAGATCTCAAGAATGCGCTGTTTTTCATCCAGTGCCACACTCATGTGCGCCGAAATCGTATCGGCAAGCCGCCCTGGATCGTCGATACCCGATAAGGACGTGAGGACCTCTGCCGGCACTTTCTTGCTGAGACCCACATATCTCTCAAACTGCTCGACAGTGGTCTTGAGCAGTGCGGCACTCTCGCTCTCGGCGAGTGTATCGGTTTCTATCTCGCTCACCGTCGCGACAGCAAACGTTTCCTCTTCGTCGACTGCGAGCACAGCCGCTCTGTAGCTTCCCTCGACGAGCACCTTGATCGTACCGTCGGGCAATTTCAATAACTGCAATATGTTAGACACGGTACCGACTTGATACAGATCGTCCGCGCTGGGCTGGTCGTCCGAAGCATTACGCTGTGCTACCAGCAGCACCTGCTTATTGTCCAGCATGGCGTGCTCGAGCGCATCGATCGAACGCTCCCTGCCGACAAATAACGGCAATACCATATGGGGATACACTACTACGTCGCGCAAGGGCAATAGCGGCAGTTGTTGGTCTGATTCAGTCATGCTGTCCTCCGTCACTACTGAAGAGGTGGGGGCGCAGCCATTAATTTCAAGGCCACCCAACCTGATAGTGATACCTTACGGAGTCCTGAACGGATCGCTTTCGGGGAGAACTCACGAGACAGCTAGAGACGGTGGGTTATTCCTCAGCGCCTGCGGCTGCCGGAGCGGGCGTTTCATAGACCAATAGCGGCTCAGAATCGCCGGTCACGACGGACTCATCGACCACAATCTTTGCCACATCCGGCTGCGATGGAATGGTATACATGGATTCCAGCAAAATGCCTTCTAGAATCGAGCGCAGGCCCCGTGCGCCTGTTTTTCGCTCCATCGCCCGCAGTGCGACCGCCTGCAGGCCATCGTCGCGGAAGTCGATCTCGACCCCTTCCATTTCGAACATCTTTGCGTACTGCTTAGTGAGCGCATTGCGAGGCTCAGTCAAAATTCTAATCAGGGCGTCTGCATCGAGCTCTTCTAACGTGGCGATAATCGGCAAGCGACCGACAAATTCAGGGATCAATCCGTACTGCACGAGATCCTCTGGCTGCAAATCCGCTAGGGTTTCGCCAAAATTACGTGTCTCGTTTTTGCTCTTCACCTCCGCACCAAAGCCGATGCCACCCTTTTCTGAGCGGTTACGAATCACTTTGTCTAGGCCGGCAAAAGCGCCACCACAAATGAAGAGGATATTGCTGGTATCGACTTGTAAAAACTCTTGTTGTGGATGCTTACGTCCGCCTTGTGGTGGCACCGAGGCAACGGTGCCCTCAATCAGCTTGAGCAGCGCTTGCTGTACCCCTTCACCCGACACGTCTCGAGTGATAGAGGGATTATCGGACTTGCGTGAAATCTTATCGATCTCGTCAATGTAAACGATCCCCATCTGCGCGCGATCGACATCGTAATCACATTTCTGCAGGAGTTTTTGAATGATGTTTTCGACATCTTCACCCACATAACCCGCTTCCGTGAGCGTGGTCGCATCGGCAATCGTAAAGGGCACGTCTAACAAACGTGCTAGCGTTTCAGCCAGCAAAGTCTTGCCCGAGCCAGTCGGCCCGACCAACAAAATATTCGACTTGCTCAGCTCGACTTCGTCTGAGGTCTGGCCGGCCGGCAGCGCACTGCGCAGGCGTTTATAGTGATTGTAAACTGCCACCGCAAGCACCCGCTTGGCCTGCTTTTGACCGATCACATATTGATTCAGTATTTCGTTGATTTCAGCCGGAATGGGTAGCTTGGTGCTGCCCTCTTCGCTCGAGGACTCCTGAATCTCTTCCCGAATAATGTCGTTGCAAAGATCAACGCATTCGTCACAAATGAAAACGGAGGGTCCCGCGATCAGCTTCCGCACTTCGTTCTGGCTTTTGCCACAAAAAGAGCAATAAAGCAGTTTACCGCTGTCGCCTGAAGTGGTTTCTTCTGTCATTCCGGTATCCCGTTACGGCCTAGCACGTTGATATATATAACCTTGATGTGTTTTATCGGCGATTGCAAGTCGCTGCCTGAGTGATCCATTCGCGTCTTATCGACTGCTAATCACTTCGTCGACCAAGCCATATTCTACGCTTTGCTCGGCGCTCATGAACCGGTCCCGCTCAGTGTCTCTCTCGATCACCTCCATCGTCTGCCCGCTGTGGTCAGCCAGCAACGAATTCAGTCTTTCTCTCAAAAACAGTATTTCTCTCGCTTGAATTTCTATATCGCTAGCCTGCCCCTGGGCACCGCCGCTGGGCTGATGAATCATGGTCCGCGCGTTGGGTAAGATATAACGTTTACCCTTAGTGCCCCCGCTGAGCAAAAAGGCACCCATTGAGGCCGCCTGACCAATACACATGGTGCTCACATCTGGCTTAATAAAGCGCATCGTGTCGTAGATGGACAACCCGGCGGTCACTGAGCCCCCCGGACTATTAATATATAAATGCACGTCTTTATCCGGATTTTCAGATTCTAAAAAGAGTAACTGCGCGACGATCAGATTCGCCATGTGGTCCTCAATCGTACCGACAATGAAAATCACCCGCTCCTTCAGGAGTCGAGAATAAATGTCGAACGAACGCTCCCCTCGCGAGGTCTGCTCTATGACCATCGGCACCAAGCCGAGGTTTTGCGGGTCTAGCGAAAAATCGTGCTGGCTCATACTGACTCCTTTCTATGCCTGCTCTGCAGACTGCGGACGCGCACGGGCTAGCGCGTCTTCGTAGCTGAGCTCGATATCTTGTACCGCGGCTTCCGCCACTAATTTGTCAACCACTGCATCTTCCAATACCCGCGACTCAATGCCGGCCAACTGCTCGTTCTCTGAGTAATACCAGTTAATCACTTCTTCTGGGTCCTGATAGGTCGAGGCGATCTCTTCGATCCTCTCCCTTATTTTAGCGGGCTCCGCCGTCAGCTCATACTGGCTGATCATTTCGGCGACAACGAGCCCCAGCTTTACACGTCTCTCGGCCTGATCCGAAAACATTTCATCCGGCAAAATAGAGGTTAAGTCCATATCTTGTGGGACGCCGCCGCCAAACTGTTGAAACATTTGTTGCCGCATCGCCTGCGTCTCTTGGGCAATCAGCGACGTCGGTAACTCGATACTTTCATGCGCTGTGGCAATAGCGTCCATCACTTGAGTCTTCACCGAGGCTTCAACCGCATTCCGCAGCTCGCGCTCCATATTCTGGCGCACTTCAACACGAAACTCCTCTTCCGTGCCATCCGCTAACCCGTATTGCGCAAAGAGTGCGCTATCTATCGGCGCCAACTCGAGTGTTTTGACCTCTTTGACGAGCACTTTGAACTCTACCGCGGCGCCCGCTAAGTCCTCACTTTGATAATCTTCAGGAAAGGTTAGGTTAAGCACTTTGTTATCGTTCGCTTTAGCGCCCACCAAACCGTCTTCGAAGCCTGGAATCATTCTGCCAGAGCCAAGTTCCAGCGCGGTGTCCTCTCCTTTACCACCCTCGAAAGGCTCATCGTCACGAAATCCCTCAAAATCGATCATTACAGTATCGCCCTCTTCTGCGGCTCGCTCTGCAACGACTAACGCTCCCTGTTGCTTCCGGAAAACGTCAATGATGTTATCAATGTCGGTATCGGTGACCTGCGCGGTCGGTTTTTCTATCACCAGGTCATCGATACCCTTCACCTCAACGGTAGGAAAGATTTCAAAGGTGGCAGTGTATTCGACGTCCTGACCGGCACCCATCTTCCTCGCTTCAATACTCGGCTGGCCAGCGGGACGAAGATTTTCGGACATGACCGCTTCTTGAAACGACTGACTGATTACCTCGCCCAAAACTTCTTGGCGAACGCCCGCGCCAAAGCGCTGCTGCATCACGCGCATAGGCACCTTGCCCGGACGGAAACCCGGGAGTCGGACGTTGCTCGCCGCTTCTTGAAGGCGCTTTTGAACAGCCGAGTCGACTCTATCTGCCGGCACACCGACGGTGACTCTTCGCTCTAACCCAGACATTGTTTCTACGGAGACCCGCATGATCTTGCTCCTGAAATACTAAAAATTTTAGCCCGATAGACAAGCGACCCCTCTCTGGACCGCCTCTTTCTCTTACGGTATCGCAAGGTACTATATGGTGCGGAAGGAGAGACTCGAACTCTCACGTCGTAAGACACTGGAACCTAAATCCAGCGCGTCTACCAATTTCGCCACTTCCGCACAGAACCCTG
>CAJQKG010000061.1 GCA_905478845.1 uncultured Luminiphilus sp. | reverse complement strand
CAAGAAACCAGACCTGTCAGTGCCTTTTCCATTAGACTGCCTCCGTGTCAACGCCAATCACTAGTACGTTGTCGCCTTCAAAAGAATAAGGGGGAACTTCTAAATTCGCCGACGCCGGCACACCCTTGTACACACGGCCTGCTAAGTCGAACTTGGAGCCGTGACAAGGGCAGAAAAAGCCGCCAAGCCATTCCTCACCACCCATGTCGGCCGCGCCGACCTCGGGTCGAAACTTTGGCGCACAGCCCAAGTGAGTGCAAAGCCCTACGATGACCAGCAATTCCTCGTTAAGCGCTCGAGCTTCTCCTGAAATGTAAGCAGGTTGTGCCGATGCTTCCGACAGGGGATCTTTGAGGTCGTCATTCAGCATCGACAGATCCGCCACTTGTTCAGCCGTGCGGCGGAGCACATACACCGGCTTACCACGCCACTCAATGACCACCATTTGACCCGGCTCTATGCCGCCGATATTCGCACGGACCGGCGCGCCAGCCGCTTTCGCTTTTTCAGAGGGGTTCCACGAACCTAAAAAAGGCACCGCAACACCTGCTACACCGCCTACGCCCACCGCCGAAGTGGCTGCGGTGAGAAACCGCCTGCGGGTCTGGCTGTGATCACCTGTTGTCTCGTGGACTTCAGTTGTATCGGTCATGCTTGGACGTCTCCCGTGTTACCGCCGAGCCACTCCGCGGGTTAGAACACGCGTGAGTGAGCTTTGAAGCAAAATGGTTAGTGCTGATTGCGCGCGAAGTGTAATGCTCGCGCCGGCTACCAGCAAGTTGAAATACGACTCCGCGGTCCGACAAGATCAGTCTCTTTTCCGCTCAAACGATTTTTTGGGCGCCTGGACTGTACTGATCCGGCCATTTAACAGGGTATTCGCGGCATGACACCCTGTGTCACCCGCGACCCTACGTGTTTCTCGGATTCACGAACTGCACAGACTGTCCAGGTTTCCGGACTCACTATTCTCGCAATAACGACACTAGCAAAAAAAAACCGGCACAGGTGCCGGCTTTCGAAACTAATGGCGACAAGCTTACCGCTTGGAGAACTGCGGACGACGTCGCGCTTTGCGCAGGCCCACTTTCTTGCGTTCTACTTCTCTTGCGTCTCGTGTGACGAAGCCCGCCGCGCGGAGCGTGCCTCGCAGGCTCTCATCATAATCTAGCAGCGCCCGCGTCAAACCGTGCCGGATAGCGCCCGCCTGACCAAAGCTTCCGCCGCCACACACCGTCACATTGGCATCAAAACTCGCCGCGTTCTCAGTCAATTCAAGCGGCTGTCGCACAATCATACGCGCAACCTGACGCCCGAAATATTCGTCAACAGGACGACCATTCACTGTGATGTTGCCGCTGCCTGTGCGCAGGAACACACGCGCAGTGGAGGTCTTTCGTCGACCTGTTCCGTAATACTGTGCGGTTGCCATTATGGTCTCCTTAGATCGTCAGTGGCTGCGGCTGTTGCGCCGAGTGCGGATGCGCAGGACCTGCATACACCTTAAGTTTTTTCAGCATTGCGCGACCCAGCGGGTTTCTGGGCATCATTCCTTTCACCGCGCGCTGAATGACACGCTCAGGAGCGCGCTCGATCACCTGATCAAAGCTCGCCGCCTTAATACCACCTGGGAAACCAGTGTGGTGATAATAAATCTTGTCTGTCCGCTTCGCGCCGGTCACCTGAATTTTTTCGCAGTTAACCACCACCACGTAGTCACCCATATCCATGTGCGGGGTGTACTCTGGCTTGTGCTTGCCACGCAAGCGATGCGCTATCTCAGTGGCAAGACGCCCGAGTGTTAAATTCTCAGCATCCACAACGAACCAGTCGTGATGAATGTCGTCTGCCTTGGCGCTATATGTTTTCATGCCGGTGTCTCAGGGGCGGTATTCAAGGAGCGCGGATGTTACTGGACTGCTCGAGCCCTTTCAATAGTTATTTTGTCGCCCCACGCCTAAGGACGGTGCTCAGCACGGAGGTATTCATGGGTGCGCATCTCTTGCAGTCTCGATACGGTCCTTTCGAATTCAAAACGCAATCTCGTGCCGCCATACAGCGCCTCAGGCGAACAGGCTGCGGTGGCGATTAATTTGACATTGCGATCGTAAAACTCGTCAACCAAATTAATGAAACGCCTCGCTGCATCCTCTTTGTCGCCCGTTAAGACCGGAATTTGCTCAACCAAGATAGTGTGATACTCCCTCGCCAACTCCACGAAATCAGCTGCACTGCGCGGCTCATCGCACAGAGTCGAGAAGGTAAACCAAGCAATCCCTGGCGCCGAGTCAATCAGTTGCATGGGGCGTTGATTGATCTCCAACCACTTTTGCTCCCTTTCCGGTGACGCTGACTCCTCCCCCGTTACGGGTTCGGCGACAGGCTGCCCTCCCAAAGAAGCAAAATAACCCGCCAGCGCCTCGTGCGCAGCCCGATCATGCGGCACATGCCACAACGCGGCTCGCTGCAACGTCCGAAAGCGGTAATCCGTTGGCGCATCGAGGTGAACCACCTCGACATGCTGCTCAATCAGTGCGATAGCAGGCAAAAACCGGGCTCGCTGAAGTCCGTCACGATACAAGTCAGTCGGTGGAATATTAGATGTTGCCACCAAAGTGACACCGCGCTTGAATAACGCGTCGACTAACCCCGCAAGAATCATGGCATCGCCAATATCACTCACAAAAAACTCGTCAAAACAGAGCACGAGCGCCTCATCAGCAATTTCTTCAGCAACCCGCTCCAAGGGGTTCTTTGCGCCGCTATGTGCGGCCAACCTGCCGTGAACACGCTGCATGAACCGATGAAAGTGAACCCTCAGCTTGCGTGGCCAAGGCAAGCAGTCGAAAAAGCTATCGACCAAGAGCGTTTTTCCTCTGCCCACGCCCCCCCAGACATACAGCCCGCGCTCTGGCGCCCGAATGCGGCCTAACCGGCGCACAGCCTGCGCCCAGACCCCCTGCTCAGTCTCGTGGCGTTTCAACAGGCGTTGATGTAGGTCGTTCAAGCGAACGATCACCTCAGCCTGCGCTGAATCTTCCAGCAACTCACCCGCTTCCACGGCGAGTCGGTAGTGCTGTAAAGGAGAGTAATCTTGTGGCATTTCCTAAAGTAGCCCAATGTGAGCCCTTCACGGGCTGGGTTTTTCGCGGCGCAGAATAGCACGAGCCAAGGGCGCTGGGCAGAATGAGCCTCAAAATTTGCCCGTTAAGCCTGACGGCAACTCGCAGGTGCAGTACACTCAGCAGAGGGCGAAACGTGACACCGTCAGCCGCCGATCAGAACCTTAACCTGTCGGGCTCAACGCAAAAGGCATGAGCCGGCACCGCGCAAGCATCAGGAGGCACCCACTCCCATGTATTCACTGTTTAACCTCATTATCGCCCTCATTATCGGTGGCGCCATCGGTAGTTTGATCGGCTGGTACGCGGCATTAGCGTCACGGGGCGATAACAAGCGTAAAATCATTCTCGAGCTAGAAAGTCAGCTGGATCAAGCACAGCAAAATAAGGCCGACTATGAGGCCGAGGTGACGGAGCATTTCTCTCGCACCGCTGACTTACTCAACAAGCTGACCGACGACTACCGTTCGGTTTACACGCACCTCGCCAATGGCGCAGATCAACTGTGTGGTGATCAGATCACTATGTCCGAACCCGCTCTGTCCGCGCCTCCCCACGATTCTGCAGAAAAGCCTCACCTCGTCGAGGTCGCTCAACCCTTAGACTATGCGCCCAAAAAGCCAGATGAGCAGGGCCAATTATCTGAAACATTCGGACTCGAGAAGTCGGACAGTTCCGCCGCCTGAGCCGTTCAAGCAGGGTTCGGACAGTCGATAAACCGATGCGTGCAACCCAAGGCTGAAGCTGCGCGCTCACCTACTGCTTGCACACCGTAGCGCTCCGTCGCGTGATGCCCGGCCGCAATAAAGGCGACGCCGCGCTCGCGCGCCACATGGACTGTCTGCTCAGATATCTCACCGGTAATAAAAACGTCAGCGCCCGCATCGGCGGCACGATCGATATAGCCCTGTCCTCCTCCCGTGCACCAGACAAGCTGTTGCACTGCCCCCTCACCGATCAGCAGTGGCGGGCGGTCTAAGACAGTGGTCATATTTTCCGCTAGCTGTTCGACAGCTATCGGAGCGGGTAAGCTACCAGCATAAAGAGGAAGCTGACTGTCACTGGGATCGAGGGGCCGTGGATCTGCTACGCCCATCAAGTGTCCCAGCGTCACGTTATTACCCACCTCCGGGTGACAGTCGAGCGGAAGATGGTAAGCGAACAAGTTAATCTCAGCCGCCAGGAGTGCTCGCAACCGTTGCGCCTTTATCCCCACAATGCGGGGATCCTCGGCGCGCCAAAAATAGCCGTGATGAACCAGGATAGCGTCGGCCCCCTCGGCAATCGCGGCGTCCACTAACGCCTGACTCGCGGTGACGCCAGTCACCAAATGCTTAATTTGCGACTTGCCCTCGACTTGCAGACCATTGGGGCAGTAGTCGGAAAAATCATCCGGGTGGAGCAGCGCGTCAAAAAAATCAGTCATTTGGTCTCGGGTACAGGCCATAGCTCACTCAAGTTACATGTCAAAATGAAGAGAATAACCACCGCGCCATGATTTACAATGGGCACAGGAGGCTCCTGTGAAACAGAATTTGATTGCCATCATCTGGCCCGCTCTGGTCGGCGTGCTCGCTGCGACACTTATTTTAGACAAGTGGGTACTGGATACGCGCCACTCCACAGAAAGTGCTGCAACGAGCAGTTATCGAGAGGCCGTGGCACGTGCCACGCCTTCGGTGGTCAACATCTATACCGCCAAGCTGGTCGAATCCCGGATAGACCCGCGACTCAATTCCCCTTGGCAACGCCGCTTCCGATCGAATCGGGGGAGCGGCCAACGCATTGAGCGGTCACTGGGTTCTGGCGTCATCCTCACCGCTGAGGGCCACATTGTGACCAATAATCACGTCATAGCAGGCGCCGATGCGATTCAAGTCTTGCTGGCCGATGGCCGCTCTGCCAATGCCTTTGTTGTCGGTAACGACCCAGACACCGATCTAGCGATCCTTCGCATCGATCTACCGGCGTTGACACCGATTGAATTGGCTGACTCACAGGGAATTGCCGTGGGTGACGTGGTACTGGCGATCGGCAATCCTTATGGCTTTGGCCACTCGGTATCTCAGGGCATTATTTCTGGCGTTGGCCGATTTGGCTTGCAGCTCTCCACCTATGAGGGTTACATCCAGACCGACGCAACCATTCACCTGGGTAGCTCAGGTGGAGCATTGATTGATGCTAAAGGACGGCTAGTGGGCATCAACACCCTCATTTACACCGCAGGCGGTGATGACGGCGGGGAGGCAACGGGGATTGGCATCAACTTAGCCACACCGAGCGAACTGGCCGCCACTGCACTCAATGACATCGTCAATTACGGTCATGTTATCCGCGGTTGGCTTGGGGTCAGCGTGGAAGTGCTCCTCAGCGAGGACGCTTCTGGGCGGGCAGTGCAGCAACTGATTGTGACCGACCTCGCATCTGACGGTCCGGCGGAGCGCGCAGGTATCGCGCTAAACGATATTATCGTCGCGATGGACGACGCAGTGGTGGTGGATGGCCGTGCCGCCATGATGCAGATTGCACGCCTACGCCCAGGCCATCTTTTGCGGGTACAAGTCGATAGAGATGGTCTGCTGGTGGAGATCGAAGCGGTGGTCGGCACACGGGCCAATAACGGCTGACCGGCTGGCAACTCAATGCGAGTTGGGTATTCTCATCTGAGCACTCAGACTATGGGCCTCTAGTGACTCCGCATCTGCTATCTTGGCGGCGACATCACCTAATAGGCGAGCCCCTGCCGCAGACACGCCGATAACACTGCTGCGACGCTGAAAGTCATAAACTCCCAGTGGCGACGCAAAGCGCGCTGAGCCGGAAGTGGGCAACACGTGGTTGGGGCCAGCACAGTAGTCGCCCAGTGACTCCGAGGACATCGCACCCATAAAAATCGCTCCCGCTGGGCCGATCTGATCTAACAACGCACGCGGTTCCGCCACCGCCAGCTCGAGGTGCTCTGGTGCCAACCGATTACTCAGCGCCACGGCACTCATCAGATCCGGCACCTTCACCAGCGCACCACGCTGACGCAGAGAAACGCCAATAATATCGCGCCGAGACATCTCCGGGAGCTTTCGGTCGATACAGGTGCGGATTTCATCTAGATAAGCCTGGTCGGGCGAAATCAAGATGGCTTGGGCGTATTCGTCATGTTCGGCCTGTGCAAACAGATCCATCGTGACCC
>CAJQKG010000060.1 GCA_905478845.1 uncultured Luminiphilus sp. | reverse complement strand
AGCCACTCATGCAGCGATTCATCCCGCGGTTTGTCCAGCAGTGACTGCAGCAGCGTAGCCAGTCATTATGGCGCTGCTGACGTCTGCGTTAGGCGCTTTGCAATAAGTCCTCGGTGATTAACCGAATGGGAAACTTGGCGCGAATCTCTGCATCGATTTCTGGACTGATATGGCTTGGCACATAGTTGGCGAGGATTTTATCGCGAGTGCGGATGGCATTGTCGAGCGCCAGCGGTTTATCGGACTGTTCCCAAACGGTTGGGCTGAAGCGATTGCCGACCTCGGGATAGAGATACTCGCTTTGCATCACGGCTAAGGTGTGATCAGATCCTAAATAGTGGCCTTTTTCTCCCAGACAGACCTCGGCAAGATCATCAAATCCCAAAGTGTGTTCGTTGACCTCAATGCCCCGTACCGCGCGGAGCGTGGCGCCCAGCACATCGTTGTCGAGAAGGAGGCTCTCTGGGCAGACGCCGAGCAAGCTGGAATACATACCGGCGGATTCGTAGATGAGGTTGGCGCCGGCTAAGGCGGGCGGCATGAGAGTGTGCGCGCGTTCGGCGCCGGCTTGAAAGTCGGGCATGTTGGCGTCGGTCATCCCACAGGCCGTGCCAAAAGGGAGGTCAAAGTAAATGCCGAGCTGCGCACAACCGCTAGAGATCAGGCCCTGCTCGGGCGACCCGCCGCTCATGGACCCGGTACGTAGGTCGGAGACAAATGGCCAGGTGCCAATAATAGCGGGCGCGCCCGGTTGTATCGCGTTGACATAAACGAGGCCCCCTAAACATTCTGCCCACGCTTGACTCACCGCGCCGGCGAGCGTTGCGGGGGTCGTGGCGCCTGCCTGTCCTGCAGAGAGCAGGAGCACCGGCATGCCGCCTTCTACCGCAACCCGAAGGCATTCCAACGCTTCTTTGGCGAATTTCATGGGCGGTACCACGAAGCAGTTTGACTGGCTGACAAACGGGCGCGCGCGCCACTGATCTTCGCCTCCAGCGACGATGTGCAACATCTCGAGTGTTTTCGCTAGGTGGTCACAATTGCTCCAGCTTGCGCCCACATGTTTACGCGTCCCGGCGACGCAACAGTAGGTCGTATTGAGATCCATTTCATAGGTGTTGTCGATGTCCCGCAGCACGCACATCCGCTGAAACATATGAATGTGTTCGCAGTTATCGGCAATACGCGCCAAATCATAGAGGTCGCGGGTCGTCGATTCTCGGTAGTGATTGTTGGCCGAGTCAGCAACCATCACGGCCGCGCCGCCAGTTGCGAAATGCACGCGCGATCCTGACAGGTCGAGATCGTGCGCAGGATCCTGAGCATGCAGCGTCAGATTACGTTTGGCGACGGTGAGTGCGTGCTCAACGATTGCCCTCGGCATCCGCAGCCGACCGTCTTCGCCGAGCGTGGCACCCACTGCCTGACACTTCTCGATGCAATGCGGCGTAGCGTCTTTGAACCCCACCTCGCTAAGAATACGAAACACATTCTCGACAATGGCGGCTAAATCTTTGTCAGAAAACGGATGGTAACGACCCCCTCGTTCACCCGGACGGACGGGTTTCATTTCTGGCGCTAACGGTGCCGCTCGTTGTGCTTTTCGTGCCTGCCTTCCCCCTGCGCGTTTCGCCATTGCTCGCCTCTCCTTAAAGGTGGGTTTCCACTTTTTATTATTCGCATTATTAGCTGGCGAAGTGGACGCAGGCAAGACTTTAAACACGTCACCCATGGGCACGTTATGCCGCCGTATGGCCTGCTCACCAAAACGGCGTATTCGCCGGGTTTAGTGGCCCGATCAGCCCGGTCGAAAGCCATTTTATTTGAGTCGCTGATAACCTAGCGAGATGCTTTGCACCGCCATGACGGGCGGCAGTGCCCACGCGCCGAGAGTGAGCGACGTGATCTAGAGAGTACCGACAGGCTTCGTGGTCCATGTGCTGTGCCGTTTCTGGCACCTCAGCGGGGCCAGTGACGAGAGAAAAGAGGCCTAGTGAGCGAGCTTATAACGCTGATTGAACTTGCCGCCGCGCCACAATTCAGTGAGGCAGGTTATTCTTATTGATGATCCCGGTTCGATTAATCAGCGATGGGTGGGTCATGAACCCAATTTGTCGAGTCTTCCGCTACACTTCAATTTTATTGGTTAATTAGTAGAGGTGTGCCATGTCATCAGAACAAGCGCTGAAAGAGGTTGCCGAGCTACTGCATGAGTTGAAGTTAGAGCTGGTGGCCGAGATGGATTACGCTTCGCTAGAGCTGCAAGTGGAGGCCATTATCGATAAGGTTTACGCGCTCTCTGAAGACGCTGAGTAAGCTGGACCAGCCAAGCTGGCGGCCTTCGCTTGACGTCGCTCGGATTCAATTGACATCGCGGTGAAGAGGAAGCAAGAGGGACTGATATGAGTGTAAGCGTGTTACTGGAAGGGTTTTTGAAAGAGGGAGAGCGAGCGGAGTTTACCGCATTGCTGACCGAGAAGTTTAAAGTGACCCAAACCTTCGATGGATTCCAGACAATAGACCTGACCTATAATGTGGAAGACCCCAACAATTGGGTGATTACTGAGCTTTGGGAATCTAAAGAGGACTACGAGAAGTACTTACAGTTCCGACAAGAAGACGGCACCCTAGATCAGGTCGCATCGGTGTGTACGGATGCTCCGTCAGTCAGAATTTTCGATATCGTGGACACGACTTCATAAGGCGCCTGCTGTCGGCTGAGTTGCGTTGGGAAAAAAGGCGTTGGCGCGGAATGC
>CAJQKG010000059.1 GCA_905478845.1 uncultured Luminiphilus sp. | reverse complement strand
CTGACGCGCGCGCAGCGAGCGATCGACGAGGGGCTCAATCAGAAAGAAATTGCCCCGGTGACCATCCGCACGCGCCGCGGAGAGCATACTGTCTCTGTCGACGAGCAGCCCCACAAAGCCAATCTCGAAAAGATCCCACAGCTGCGGCCGGCATTTGCCGAGAACGGCACGATTACGCCCGCCAATTCCAGCTCCATTTCGGACGGTGCCAGCGCACTGCTCTTAGCCAGCGAGCAGGCAGTCGAGGCCCATGGACTGACCGCCCGAGCGCGTATTGTCGCTCATTCGCGCAACAGCTTAGCGCCAGAAGCCTTCACTCTGGCGCCCATCGGCGCGGCTGAAGAAGTGCTGGCCAAAGCGGGTTGGACCGTTGCAGACGTCGATTTATGGGAGATCAACGAAGCCTTTGCGATGGTCACAATGCTGACCGTAGACGCACTCAAACTCGACCCCACCTGCGTCAACGTTCACGGTGGTGCCTGCGCACAAGGACACCCCATTGGCTCAACCGGCTCCCGCATTATCGTGACGCTGATGCACGCCCTCGAGCACTATGGCAAAAAACGCGGCGTCGCCGCTCTGTGCATTGGCGGCGGCGAAGCGACCGCTGTCGCGATCGAACTCGTCTAAGTCCGTTGCGAAGAGGCCGTCATGCTGAGTGATATTCCAACGCTACTCGATGATATCGGTGCTGGCCGCATGGTCATTCTCATGGATGATGAGGATCGAGAGAATGAGGGCGACCTCATCATTGCGGCGGAGAAAGTCACGCCGGCGATTATCAACTTCTTCGCGACCGAGGCCTGCGGTTTAATTTGCATGCCGATCACTGCCGAGCGTGCCCGTCAACTTAACCTCCCTTTGATGGTCCGTGATAATCGCTCGCAGCACGAAACCAACTTCACGATCTCGATTGACGCGACGGAGCAAATCAGCCCGGGCGTCAGTGCTGCACAGCGCTCGCACACCATTTTGCAGGCAGTGGCCGATAACGCCGCGCCTCGCGATATCACGCAACCGGGGCATATTTTTCCGTTGGTGGCTAAGCCGGGGGGCGTGCTCAAGCGCGCTGGCCATACCGAGGCTGGCGTCGATCTGGCCAGAATGGCCGGACTTGCACCCGCCGCTGTGATCGTCGAGATTATGAATCCTGATGGCACCATGGCCAGGCGACCTCAACTCGAAGTCTTCGCAAAAGAGCACCAACTGAATATGGGCACGATTGCCGATCTGATTGAGTATCGGTCATTGCACGAACAGTCGATCGAGCTGCACAGTGAGGATTCAGTCCATACGGAGTGGGGACTGTTTCGACTCCACACTTTTCGAGACCTGTTGGACGATACTCTGCACTTTGCACTCAGCCTGGGTAACTTGCTGGAGGTGGGTTCGGTGCCCGTTCGAGTACAACCCGTGAATACCCTGCGAGATTTATTGGGCACCCAACTGGGCATGGATCAACCCTCGGGATGGTCTTATCGCGCAGCGATGGCGCACGTTGCTCAACAAGGATGTGGCGCAGTGGTGCTGCTCGGAGGCACTGAGACACCGGCAACCATCCTTGAAGATTTGGGGCAATTACTCAACGCCGAGCAACGCCCAGCGCCGCCTCAAAATTACCGCTTGATTGGCACCGGCGCTCAAATTCTGCGGCATCTGGGGTTGAGCGACTTACAGCTGATGTCGGCGCCCCTGCACTTTAATGCCCTATCGGGTTTTAATCTCAACATCACCGAGTTCTTGCCCGCACCGCACCGCGACGCCTGAAAAGTTCATTCGTTGGCGCGACAAGCGCTACCGACGTGCTAAACCGACTTACTGAAACCACACGCGATACGATCACTGAACAGCGCCAACGACTGCCATCACAGCGCTGACCTTACTCGTGAAACGTGACGACGTCGTGCAAGGCAGCACGTTGAGTTCGCACCTGATTTACCGGTGTCTCTGTCGGATAACCAAACGACAAACCGAACATCAGTTTTTCATGATCACCCAAGCCCAATGCTGGTCGGATCACGTTGGCCAAAAAGCCCAGTGACGTTTGCGGACAGGATCCTAAGCCGTGCGCCACTAGGCCCAACATGACGGTTTGCGCATACATCCCGAGATCACAGGCCTCGCGCAGACCGAACTGCGACGGCAGGGTAAAAAAAGCCACCGCAGGCGCGTCGAAGAACGTAAAGTTGCGCATGAACCAGTTATTGCGTGCGGCTTTTTCCTCTCGGCTAATGCCCAATGCATCATACAAAGCCGTCGCCGAGGCGTACTGGCGCTCCTTATAGACACCGTCATATTGGCCGTCGTAGGGAAAATCGAGCGCCACCTCTCCTGCGGCAAACTTACTCGGGAGCTCTGTCCTCAACTGTTCTAATGTGTCGCCAGTGACCACATGGACGAACCAAGGCTGGGTATTACAATTACTGGGGGCCTGCTGTGCGCCTCCCATCACTGCCTCGATCACCTCTCGGGGTACCGAGTCTGACTTGAACGCGCGCATCGAACGGCGATTGCTAACAATATTGAGAAACGTTTCCGCGTGGTCCGACATAACCGGTGACTCCATCACAATAGGATGCACGATGATACGTGTTCATATCAGATGCGATAAGTCCCCATGCTGAGTGCACCACAAAACCCACACCGGCTAGCTCCCTATTTCAGGGTGGGATCTAGTCGATCAGGACGTACCGTATTGGCACGCCACCAAGCAGGGACTGCTCCCCTGGTAGTCGCGCGCTGCGATTGCTTCACGTTCAGACTGCGCTCGGTCTGACACGTCCCGGTCGCGAGCCAATCCATTGCCGCGGCAAGCGATGCTTCCTGCGGGTCGCCAAAGCCATTAAAAATATCGTCCTGTGCACTGCACAGCGTAAAGCGCCCGGTATCGTATAGCCCTGTGTAGTACCCCCCCTGGCCTTCACCATTAACAATCTCAAATGCCGTTAACCTTAGCCGCACATCACACTGCTCCAGGTCAAATGCGTACTGACCCACCGCCTTACCGTAGGTGTCTGCGCCAATCAGCACCACCTCAATGTGGGGGTCGAGTGCATTGATGACCAACTCGCTCGCAGAGGCTGTTGAACCTGATGTGATAAACGCGATGCGCTGTGGCGTCATCGTATTGGCTAGTTCATTAAAAAAACCCTGCTGATTGGCATCTTCCTCTGTGTGCTGACTGTTGTGACTGAGCTGAAAGCTCAAGGCACCGTCTGCGACACCGCCGCCCAACAAATCCATCATGTTGTCGGCGACACTGAGGAGGCCTCCTCCGTTGTAACGCAGGTCCACGACCATATCGGTGACACCCGCGTCTGCAAAGGTTTGCGAGGCCGACGAGAGCGGGTCATTGGCTGAAAGAATAAACTGCCTGAGGTTTAAATAAGCCACTGGTGAATTGCCGGGACGTGCCAGCAACAAAGGCTCGCCAGCGAGCGCCGGCGGATCTAATTCGACTTTCGCCACGACCGCCTCCAGCAGCGTGTCGGCTTTACCTAACCGAAAAAGTCGCTCTACCCCGACGTCACTCGTACCGAAGACCTCCTCTGAGGTCGCGCCCCGGTCGCGAAGCGCTGTCATGGTTTCAAAACCTGTCCCTAGATCAATCGCCAACAGCTCCCAACCACGACGGAACCCTGCGTCATGAGCAGGACTTCCTTCAAAGACATCGATCATGATGAACTGATTGGCACCGGTGATGGTGTAGCGAAAACCAAAACCAATGTAAGCGCCCGATGTAAAGCGGGCCTCATCAGCCGAAATCGATGTCAGATAAGAAAAACCGGGATCGCGCAGATCTGCCGCCAACGGCGCAGTCAGTGCGTCGAGATACGCCTCCGGGTCGGTGAAGTCCGCTTTATCGACCGCAGCTAGCTCGTCGAACCAGAGATACCAGCTTTGCGACACCTGCTCCACAAAATCGAGCTGGGCGGGCACACCGCAACTGTCATCGGTGCTGTCAGACGAGCCATCGGAGGCACCATCACCCCCTCCCCCATTGTCTGCGATCGGCTCGGGGGTCACCGACGAACTGCCGCTACCACCGCCACCGCAGGCAACGAGGCTGAGCAGCAGTATCCCGCAAACAATTGGATTCAATAACCGCATCACGCTATCCCATGCTGAATGTGTTTCACCGTCGCTACCATCACTGACGGTTTCTTGTTGCGTCTTTGCCGCCCGTTCATCCATCGCCACGCACTCCCGCCCGCTGCAGACTACTAATCCAAGCCGGCTCCGACAGACCACTCAGGGGGCATTGAATCGGAGCCTTTTACGCCCAGCCGCCTTCGTTTTAACTCGACAATCTGATCCTATCTGTTGATCCCAGAGGGTCTGATGCCCTACAGTATCAAGCCGCTTGTTCTCAACAAGTAAATAGCGCGCCAATGCGCCAAACAGAAGCATACCGCCACCTGCTAAGGATTCACATCATGCCATCAGTAGAAGACCGATTTGCCATCTCTGAATTACTCACTCGCATGGCCTATTATTATGACGAAGGCCTACTTGATCACCTCGAAGCGAGTTTCTCTGAAAATGCCGTCATGAGCATGCAGATCGCCGGTGGTGACTTAGTCGGTCCTTTTGAGGGCCAAGAGGACATCATGGCGCTCTATCGCAACGCCAAATCAACCCAAACTGATGTGCGCCGTCATGACATCACCAATGTTTTTTTTGATGTGACTGATGGCGTCATCAGTACGACGTCCTATCTGACGCTATTTGCTACCGAACAGGGCGAGACCAAACTACTCACTACGGGGGTCTATCGCGACATCGTCGAACAAAGCGAGGGAGCCTGGCGGGTCGTGAAACGCCACATTGATCTGGACAGCGGCTATTGAGGAGTTGACATGAATCTCGGCCTTATTCCAGCGAAAACGGCGGCCCTCGACCCGACTCGAGAGGCGCTCATTGATATCCCTAACAACCGACGCATGAGTTTCGGTGAGCTAGATCATCGTGTACAGCGCTTGGCCAACGGGTTCAGAGGCACGCTGGGGCTGGCGAAGGGTGATCGGGTCGCGATCCTCTCCAAAAACTGCATCCAATACATGGAGGCTTTTTACGCCTGCGCTCGCTGCGGCCTCATTGCGCAACCGCTCAACTGGCGCTTGAGTGAACTCGAGATGGCGCGAATTTTACGCGACGGCGAGCCCAGTCTGCTGGTCGGCTCGGAGGAATATGCAACGCTGGTGGAAAGCCTTGCGAAGGAGGCAAGTATTCCGCACGCGCTCGTTTTCACCGCCGATGCCAGCGGTGATTATGAGCAACTGATCAGTGGCGCCGCTGCAGGCGCGGTGATCGGTGAGGACGAGGTCACCGGGTCAGATCCGGCATTGATTCTCTACACTGGCGGCACCACCGGAGAGTCCAAAGGGGCGCTGCACTCCCACCACTCCCTCTACATGGGCATGCTCAACCAATCGATTGCTGAGCGCATTGTGCCCACCGATGTTTACATGCTGACGGGACAAATGTTCCACATACCGGTTGCTTTAGCGATGAACTACATGGCCCATGGCTGCCCCGTGGTCTTAATTAATTTTGACGCTCAATTGGCTCTCGAAGTCATTGAGCAAGAAAAGGTATCCGCCTTTTTAGGCATTACCACCATGATCAATTGGATGATGGCCGTTGAGGGATTTGAAAACTACGATTTGAGTAGCCTCCGTAACTTTCAATATGGCGGCGGGCCGATGCCACGCTCTGTGGTCGAAGCCGCTCTCGAGGCGTTCCCGTGCACGATGATTCAGGGATACGGGCAAACGGAAGGAATGACCATGATCTTTCTGTCACAGGAGGATCACCAGCACGCTATCGCCGGAGACCACCCCGAACGGTTGGGCTCCTGTGGACGCGAGGGCTTTGTTTCTGAGATTCGCGTTGTCGACCCAGAGGGTCGGCCAGTACCGAAAGATGGTAGCGCTCCCGGTGAAATCATCGTCCGCTCAGAGGCCAATATGCTCGGCTACTGGCGACGGCCCGATCTCACCGAGAAAACACTGCGCGATGGCTGGATGTGGACGGGGGACATTGCCGTTTGGGACGAACAAGGCTATGTCTTTATTGTCGATCGAGCCAAAGACATGATCATCTCGGGTGGCGAGAATATCTACAGCACCCAAGTGGAAGCGGCGATACACCAGCATTCAGCGGTCTTAGAATCAGCCGTATTTGGCGTGCCAGACGACGTGTGGGGAGAGTCCGTGAAAGCCGTTGTCGTACTCAAGCCCAACCAGACGGCGACTGAGGCAGAGATTATTGCCGAGGCCAGCAAGCATCTCGCGTCTTATCAAAAGCCCAAGTCGGTCGATTTCGTTGACGCGTTACCCAAAGCGCCGACCGGCAAAATACTCAAACGAGAGCTGAGAGATCCCTACTGGAAAACGGAGTCCCGCAAAGTATGACAGGCTTGCTTTCGACAGAGGTGCTGTCCCATATCGGCCGACAAACTGACCCTCAACGTGAAATCGTCACGCGCCGAGACATTCGCAAGTACGCCGTGGCGACGGGAAGCCGATTACAGAAATATCTGGACGGCGATGTAGCGCCCCCCCTGTTTCACTTGCATCTTTTTTGGGATGTCGTCCCCCTCGATACGCTGTCACCCGACGGCGTATTTACCGACCACTTACTGCCCAAGTTTCCACTGGAAAAAGCCATGGCGGGTGGTCTCGATATCCAGTATCACCAGCCCATCAAACCGGGCGATTGGCTCACCGCCACACGCACTTTATCCAATATTTATGAGAAGGCGGGCCGCAGCGGTGCGCTTATTTTTTACGAAGTGATGATGGAAATCCGCAATGATGCCGGCGAGCTGGTGGTGAGCGAAAAAACAACAAGGATCCTGCGATGAATCCCGAACCGGTTATCGGTATGGCACTTCCGGAGCGTCATCATCATTGTGATGTCGTGCAACAAATGCTCTACAACGCGTCGCTGTGGAACGGCCATCGAATTCACTTTGATATGCCTTACGCGACTGAGGTCGAGGGCTATCAAGGCTTAGTAGTAGCAGGGCCATTGCTGGGTGATTGGCTGCATCAGATCGTCGATGAATGGCTGGACGACGCCGGGATGATTACCGGCATCGAATACTCCAATCGTGTTGCCGCCTTTGTCGGCGAGACGGTCACCGCCGGCGGCACCGTGACGCAATATGATCCCAATAGTGGTGCGCTCACGCTAGAAGTATTTGTCAAAAATGACCGCGATGAGGTGCTGGCGCCCGGTATCATTACCGCCCAGCTGCAGCGTTGAGTCAGGTCACGTGAGATCGCAAGCATTGAGAGGTCAATACGCGCTTGTCGGCATGGCAGAAAGCGCCGTTGGCGTCGTCCCCGATAAAAGCCCACGTGAACTGTGTGTCGAAGTCACGCTCAACGCCGTCAAAGATGCGGGGCTCTCGCTCGCCGATTGCGATGGACTAATAACCTGCAACGCTTTTGCCGAACCCATCCTGTATCACGCTGAGGCGGTCGCCGAGTATCTCGGCTGGCAACCGCGGCATTGTGTGACCGTCAATACCGGCGGCGGCACCACCTTTATGGCCATCAATATGGCGATCGCGGCCATCGCTGCTGGCATGGCGGATACCATCGTGGTCGCCATGGCAGACAGCCTCCGCAGCTTCATGACACGTGACCAAGCCATGGTGGTGCAGTCGAGCTCGGGACACCCGCATTACGAGCAGCCCTACGGCCCAACGGTACCGGCTTACTACGCGTTAATTGCGCGAGCCCATATGGACCGCTTTGGCACAACGGAGGCTCAGTTTGCTGAGGCGGCGGTCTCTTGTCGCGCGTGGGCGAATCAACATCCCAAGGCGCAAAAACGAGAGCTGATTACCGTCGACGACGTATTACAGTCTCGTCCGATTGCTGATCCACTGAAAGTACTAGATTGTTCATTGGTGTCGGATGGTGGCGCCGCGGTGGTGATCACGCGCCGAGAGCGCGCCCAAGACGGACCCCACAAACCGATCTATGTGCTCGGCTATGGTGAAGGGCATGCCTATGAGCATATTAGCCAAGCCAAGGATTTGACCACCTCGGCAGCGGTCTTAGCTGGCGATGCCGCCTACGCTGCGGCGGGCCTCACACCGGATCAGATCGATCTTATGCAACTCTATGACTGCTTCACGCCGGCGCTGTTAATTCAGCTCGAGGACCTTGGGTTCTGCCGCAAAGGGGAAGGCGGCGATTTCCTCGCCAGCGGTGTGACGCGCCCCGGAGGGTCCAAGCCACTCAATACCCATGGCGGCATGCTGTCTCACTGCCACCCGGGCAATCCAGGCGCCATGTTTGGGCTGACTGAGGCCATGTTGCAAATGCGGGGAGCCGCACAAGCACGACAGCTTGCCGATATTCAGACGGCCTTGTGCCACGCTCAGGGCGGGATTATGTCGAGCCACGCCACGTTAATTCTCGGCGTGGAGGAGACACTATGACCCGACCCACGCCGATCCCAACGCCCACCGAGCAACCGTTTTACGATGGCTGTCAGCGCGGGGAACTCGTATTACAACACTGCAACCACTGCCAGCATGTGGTGTTTTACCCCCGCACCCATTGCGATGCCTGTCAGAGTGATTCACTAGCCTGGCGAGTGGCGAGTGGCGAGGGCGTCATTGCTACCTACACCGTGGTGAGGCGAGGCGTTTCTGCCGACTTCCCAGCACCGTACATCATTGCGCTGATCGATCTGGCTGAAGGTCCTCGAATGATGACTCAGATCATTGATGCGGAGCCGGAAGCAGTCTCAAGCGGGTTATCCGTCAGGGTCGACTTTGAAAGCTGGTCCGATAACATCACACTACCGGTGTTCCGCCTGCTACCAGTGCAGGTCCCGTAGAGCGAGACGAGTCTATGACTAACCGAATCATCCCGACTGCCATTATTAATCCCGACGCCCCCCCCGAGAGCCTCGAGGCCAAACAACCTGCTATCGACAATGGCGCTGAGATTTACGGCAAAACCGGGTACTTCAGTCATGAGCAAGTCGAGCAAGAGTGGCAAAAAATCTGGACTGAGAGCTGGCTCATTGCGGGAGTCAGCACTGACCTTACTGACGTCGGCGATTATTTTCTCTTTCGAGTGCGCAGCGAATCGCTGATTATCACGAAAACCGCAGAAGGCATTAAAGCCTTTTATAACGTCTGCCCCCATCGCGGTGCGCGCCTGATTACCGAAGAGCGCGGCAACAAAAAGGTCTTCGTGTGCCCTTTTCACAGCTGGAGTTTTCACAACAACGGCGAACTGCGCAGCATTACCGACGAAGACTCTTTTCAAGAGGCGGTCGTCTGTCATCGACCCGGCTTAACCTCGGTAGCCTGTGAAGAACACGCCGGGCTGATCTTTGTCAGCATGGCGGATCAGCCACCTGCCTTGGCAGACGTGATTGGCCTTCCGGAGGGCTACCTCGAAAACTACCAGATCGACAAAATGCGCGTCGTACGACATGTTCGCAGCGAATGGGGCTCAAATTGGAAAGTCGGGGTCGAGGCTTTTTATGAGAGCTACCACTTGCATGCGGTACACCCGGAAACGCGGGGAGTCATGGGCGACCTCAACGTGCAATACGACCTCTACCCTCATGGCGCCAGCCGCATGATTGTGCCCCTGGGACAGCCCAGCCCCCGACAAGCCGATCAAACAACCGTGAACGAGGGCCTGCAATGGATGCTGCAAGAGGCTGGTGTTGACCCCTCCACCTTTCAAGGGGGCGCCGGCGACGTGCGTGCTGCGATTCAGCAAGCCAAGCGCGATCGATCGAATCGCTTAGCGTTAGGTTACGATCGTTTTTCAGATGGACAGCTTTCCGATAGTTGGGCCACCGGTATTTTCCCGAACGTACAAATCGGCTGCCATCCGGAAGCCATCTTTTTGATGCGCTTTATGCCCCATGAAACCGACCCAGAGCGGTTCTGGTACGACACCATGACACTGCTGTTCCCCGTTGACGATCCAGACTATTGCCCCCCCGCTTGGATGGGACTGCCTGAGGGCATTGACGCGACAGGTGCAGTGCGCCCAGAGACGGAAACCTTCTTGATGAACGAAGATCCTGGTCTCGGCTTAGTGCTCAATCAAGACGCCAACTTTCTCCCCTCAGTACAAGAAGGCATGCGCAGCAAAGCCTTTAAAGGGCAGCTATGGGGTGAACAAGAGCAACGTTTGCGGCATTTTCATGTCGAGCTCGAGCGGCGGTTAGGTCGTTAATTCTTGCGGGGATTCACGAGCGCCCCCGCACCACACCTCGCAGCAGCCCCCGAGCCACTTGGCGGCACCACGAGGCATCGCAGCGGCAGTCGTTAGTGAAACCCCGCGACGCCAGGAGCGCTTGGCTCTCGCCTTATCGACCTGCTCAGCGTTATCGTCGCTCACTATCGCCATGACAGGTTAGACAAGTAATTTCGCCCTAAAAATCGCTTTAAAATTAAAATAAACTCATTAAATCAGCAACTTGAGAGCTCTTCCTCATCACCGTTGCCGAGTCCGCATTGTGCGTGGGACCCGCCCTCATTCGACACAAAATGTGTATAATTTCCGGCCGCAAGCACGGTGAGGAAAATAATATGAACGCCCCACAACAAGTCGCTGTCAGTCCCGATACTGAAATCAAAATGCAAGACGCGCTCAAAGCGCAGCAAACGAGCTATTTACAAGAAGGATACGTCTCAGCTGAGACACGCATTGATCGGATCAACCGAGCCATTGATGTTTTGGTGCGTCATGCTGACCGCATCAGTGACGCGATTGACAAGGACTTTGCCGGTAGACCTCACCAAATTAACCTGATGACGGATGTAGCAGCCTCCATTGGCTCAATGAAGCACTGCAGAAAACATCTGAAGAAGTGGATGAAAGCAGAGAAGCGACCTTCCACCTTCCCTCTGGGTTTACTGGGAGGACGCTCTAGGATTCACTACCAACCCAAAGGGGTCGTTGGGATCGTCGCGCCATGGAACTTTCCGGTCGCCATGATTTTTCAGCCCTTAGCCGGCGCATTGGCGGCGGGTAATCGCGCCATGATTAAGCCATCCGAATTTACGCCTGAAACGTCGAAAGTTGTTGCAGACATTATTGCTGAAGCCTTTGATCCAACCGAGGTCACCACCTTCTCAGGCGGCCCCGAGGTAGGACAGGCTTTTACGTCACTGCCTTTTGACCATATGATCTTTACCGGTGCGACCAATATTGCGCGCCATGTGCTGACCGCAGCCGCACGTAATTTGGTCCCGGTCACCTTAGAGCTCGGTGGCAAGTCTCCTGTTGTGCTGTCTCGCAGCGCCGATCTGGAGCAAGCCATTGAGCGCGTCATGGTGGGCAAGACCCTGAACGCGGGTCAAATTTGTCTGGCGCCCGATTACCTATTGGTCCCCGAAGAGCAGTTGGAAGAAGTCATTCGCATCGCGACCAAAACAGTGGCCGACATGTACCCCAGCCTGCTGAGCAATGAGCAATACACCTCTGTCGTGAATGAGCGTCACCATACGCGCCTGAGTTCGTATGTTGCCGATGCCGAGCAACGCGGCTGCCGTGTGATTCCCATTAATCCTGCCAACGAAGATTTCAGCGCCGGGACCCACAAGATCCCCCCCACGCTGGTCATCGCACCCGAGAACGAAGCGCTGTGCATGGAAGAAGAAATCTTTGGCCCGCTGCTTCCGATTCGCACTTACACGCAGTTTGAGGAAACAATTGATCACATCAACAGTGGACCGCGTCCCCTCGCTGCTTATTACTTCGGCAATGATAAGAGTGAGGAAGAGGCGATCCTGCATCGCACGACCTCAGGTGGGGTTTGCATTAATGACGTGATCTTTCACATTGCACAGGAAGATATGCCCTTTGGTGGCATTGGCCCCTCAGGTATGGGTTCGTATCATGGGATTGAGGGATTCAAAACCTTTAGCCATGCTAAGTCAGTCTACAGCCAGTCGCTGAAATTTAATGTCGCGAAACTGGGCGGCATCCTGCCACCCTATGGCAAAACCACGGAAAAGAATATCAAGGCCCAAATCAAGCGATGAGCGATTCTTAGTGCGGGACTGTATGCCTCGCGACGATCATAAAAAAACCCGGCAAACGCCGGGTTTTTTTATGTGGTTCGCCTTACTTCAGAATATAGGCTTTAACCAGTAACGCCTCGGTAAGCGGGTTAAACTCAATCACGTCGAGGTTCATGGTGCCGTTGGTGATATTCACCACGTTACGCATCACGACCACCCCATCGACAAGCTCCCAAAAACCTTGAAATCTGGCAGAGGCAACACCCGCTGCGGTAAACCCGCGACCTTGTCCGTCGACCGTGCCACCGTTCCGATCGCTGTTATAAGACAGGTGATACGTGACATAGACCTTGCCATACCCCTCCATATCACCCTGCGCGCTGATCGAAGTCGTTTCCTGTCCTAAGGTGACCGACGTCACCGTCATCGGTGCATCAGGCTGACGCTTCTCAAGACCCAGTTCCCCGTGCCCATCGGCTGCGGCCAGTGGTGCAATACAGAACAAAAATGCCATTACCCATTGCTTCATAACAATTCCTCTACCTGTGAAAAAAATTGGCAGCGATCCTTTCTGCAATTTGCCTACTCCATTGACCCCACCATACAGGGCGCCACAAAAAAAGCATCTTCGGTCGAAGATCACTATACCCGTAGCGAACACTGAGACCTGCGCCCATACATCGCCTGACTTGCAGTCAATTAAGTGGACCACAACATCGGGTTATGGATTACCATATCCGGATGCTTGCTGGCAGCCCCGCCCTCCATCGTCCCACCCTCTACCGCTCCCTCAGGCGTCTAGCACTAATGGCAGCGCTTGCCTCAGCACTGGCTTCCTGTACACCAGCCTGGCAGCAACCTATTGCGCCTGAAGACGTCATTTTTTTGAGCCGCAGCGAAACGGAAACTCGCGACAATATCACCGTAACCGTCGCGGTTCCGTCAGAGGAAGAGACTCAGCAACTATTCGGAACTAATCTTTATAAGTCGCGCGTTCAACCCGTCTGGATTAGCGTGGAAAACGGCACTCAACAGAGTCTCACGCTAATGCGAAACGCCGTCGACGATGCCTATATTTCTCCCGCAGAGGCGGCTTTTCTTCGGCATGCCGGCCCCAAACAAGTAGACAGAGAGATGGACCTTTTTTTTCAGAAGGCTGAATTTAAGAACCCGGTCTCGCCTGGAGCCTCTGTTAACGGCTATATCTTCACCAATATCGATGAGGGATTTAAAAACATCAATGTTGATCTATTGAGTGACACCGCATTATTCAACTTCGTGTTTACCATCAAGATTCCTGGGCTCAACACCGGCATGGAGTATGTCGACTTAGATCAGTTATATACGACCATGGAGAATTTGACTGCAACGGAAGATTTGCAAGCGCGTCTTCAGAACGAAGCCTGCTGCGCCACCAATCAGAAGGGTACTGTTACCGGAGATCCGCTCAATATCGTATTCGTTGGCGATCGGTCAGCCATTATGAGCGCTCTGATTCGTCGCGGTTGGCACGTCACTGAGATCAATCACATGAAGTCAGCGCTCAAAACTACGCGTTCATTTATTTTTGGTAGGCAATACCTCTATTCACCGATCAGTCCGCTCTACCACTATGGTCGTTCACAAGATTTAGGGTTACAAAAGGCACGGCAGTCAGTGAGCCGACGTAATCATATTCGTCTGTGGCTGGCACCTTACCGCTTTCGGAATATGGATGTCTTTTTAGGGCAAATCAGTCGCGACATCGGGGTTGCCTTCTTTAAAAACACGCTAACAACTCACACGATAGATCCCTTCGTTGACCATACCCGAGACGGGCTGGCTGGGGATCTGGCGTATTCACAAAATCTGTCCGGTATTGGCTACGTCGCTGGCTCCCAGATCTCCACCGAGACAGACACCCATTATAATCTCACACCCGACCCTTACTATTCAGATGGCTACCGCGCTGTCTTTTTCTTTTCTGAAGAAACCACGTCGCTCGACGAAATTGATCACCTAATGTGGTTACCGCAGTGGCATCCAAACCTGCAACCCACTGCTGAATAGAGTGGCCTTTACAAACCACAACATCATCAACCGTGACGCCAAATTAGCGAGAGCACTCTGCTGTGTTGCGATCTTTGCGAGCTTGCCCCTATTGATCAGCTGCTCCAGTCAACCGAAGGTGCCCTTCTCCTATACGATTGACCCGGTCTCGTTTGAGCCGGGCAATCAATACAACATCACCGATGGACGCGCCCGGTTTCGAGAGATCTTTTGTACCGCCAACGAAGACCACGGCGCACAGCTACCCGATTTCAGATCCTGCGATGA
Organism: uncultured Luminiphilus sp.; assembly: GCA_905478845.1. Classification (GTDB taxonomy): domain Bacteria; phylum Pseudomonadota; class Gammaproteobacteria; order Pseudomonadales; family Halieaceae; genus Luminiphilus. The sequence continues at coordinate 15,887 of CAJQKG010000059.1, read as the reverse complement.
GGCCCTCGTGCGCTTTGACGACGAACCCCCTGCAACAGGGCAGCCCGTTGATCTGGGTACGTCGACGTTAAAATTAGTTGGGAAAATGGTTCCAGGTCTAGGCTACTCCTGTATTAAACCCTGGTTACATCATGACAATTCGGCACCGCAACATGTGGCCAAGCTAGGCTACGAAACGGGGTTTATTCAAGTCGAAGGGATCGCCAGCTCAGAGACCAATGGCGATCTGATCGCGCAATCTATTCAGTCTCGGGATCAGGAAAACGACAGCAGACCACTGGTTCTCGTCGGTTATTCCAAGGGATTACCCGATATTTTTGCGTTTCTTGCCAACTACCCCGATTTAGCTCGGCATGTGACGGCAGTGGTATCTTACTCGGGCGCCGTCTGGGGCTCAGCATTGGCTGAAGAGGCTAACGAAAAGCAGCTGCGCTGGCTGGCACGAATTCCGGGAGCAGAGTGCGAGAAGAAAGACTCCAAGGCACTGGAGACCTTGATGCCTGCCAACCGTGAGCAATGGTTTGCAGAAAATACGCTACCAGAGCACATCCGTTACTACTCGGTGGTGTCTTTCCCTGACCCCGCCAATATTTCTAACGGGTTACAAGGGTCGCATAAAAAAATAGGGCAACTGCAAGACGCGCGTAATGACAGCCAGCTGGTTTTTTACGATCAGGTCATCCCGGGGTCCACCCTGCTGGGTTTTTTTAACGCCGATCATTGGGCCATGTCGGTCCCTATCGCGCGACAACACCAAATCTCTCAGGCTCTATTCGCCGATAAGAATGACTTCCCGCGAGAAATTGCCTTAGAGGCTATCCTCCGTTACATAGAGGAGGACTTACTGACGCGCAATGACGCCAATACAGTGCCTTAAATCACTTCACGCGTTAACCCTGACTATTGCTCCTGCAACGCCGCCACAATCTTGGGTGGATTCAGTGGCATATCTCGCAAACGCACACCTGCAGACTGATACACCGCCTCGGCTACCGCAGGCATTGGCGGTACGATCGGTACCTCACCCACGCCCTTAACACCAAACGGATGAAGCGGATTGGGCACCTCGACAATGACCGTATCGATAAAGGGCAGGTCTGAGGCAACCGGGATTCGATAATCCAGAAATCCAGCGTTCTGTAAGACGCCGTTTTCGTCGTAGAGGTATTCCTCATTCAACGCCCAGCCAATACCTTGCGCAGCGCCACCCTGCATTTGCCCTTCTACATAGGCGGGATGAATCGCCTTACCGGCATCTTGAATCGTGGTGTAACGCGTGATGGTGGTGCGGCCCGTTTCTTTATCGACTTTAGCGTCACAAATATGAACGCCAAATGACGGCGCGGCGCTACTGGCCGTAAGCGAACTCGAAAACGTCAGCGGCCCCCCCATTGTGCCAGCACGGCGAGCCAATGCCTCAAACGTGAGGGATTGTTCACCATAGTGGGCAGCGCCTTGAGACCACGTGACGACACCTACCTCGACTTTCCATTCCGCTGCTGCACGACGACACATCTCCGCGACGCACTGCTCAGCTGCTTGAATAACGGCTTGCCCAGTGGCCAGCGTGGTACGACTGCCCCCCGTGACATCGCAGTGGCCCACGGCGTCGGTCGCCGCAATCTGGGGATGGATATGCTCAAAAGGAATGCCTAGTACCTCAGCGGCCATTAACGCCATCGACGCCCGTGATCCCCCAATGTCGGGGCTCCCGGTCAAGATAGATAAGTGGCCGTCTGACAAGACATTCAGGGTGGCACTCGATTGCAAGCCTGCATTAATCCAGTATCCCGCCGCCACGCCTCGGCCCTCCCCCTCGGCCACCGGTGCTTTGTAGTGCGCATGGTTACTTGCCACTTCAAGACATTCCCGTAAGCCAATGCGGTTATAGGGCGCCCCCATCATGTTGACATCACCCTCCTCTACCGCATTTTTGAGTCGAAACGCGAGCGGATCCATACCCAATTCAGCTGCGAGCTCGGTCATCGCGAGCTCAAACCCCAGCGTCACCTGAGGCACGCTTGGCGCACGATACGCATGGATTTTTGGTTTGTTGGTATAGACAGCACGACCCGTCGAGCGGGCGTCGGTCAACTTGTAACAAGCCGTTGCCATGAAAGCAGGGAAGCTCGCAGGGTTGCCGCTATAGGCACCCGAGTCCATCACACATTCAACGTCGGCAGCGACTAATTGACCATCTTGCGTGGCGCCCAATTTAACGCGTGTTTGCGCACCCGGCGCAGGGCCAGTGACTCTGAATACGTCGCCGCGATCCATGATCATTTTGACAGGACGACCTGACTTTTGAGCCAGCACTACCGCCAGCGGCTCTAGGTAGACTGTTGTTTTGCCACCAAATCCGCCGCCAATTTCTGACGCCGTCACCTTGACCTTACCCACATCAATGCCCGTTAACGCGGCCGTATACTGCGCCACCATAAAGTGACCTTGTGTGCTGCACCATAAGTCCACTTGTCCTGCTGCATCAACGCGGGCCACGCACGCGTGGGGCTCGATATACCCTTGATGACACATCGGTACCGAGTAGGTTTGCTCGATGACAACATCGGCGCGCTCGAAGGCGGCGTCGGGTTCTCCGACCTCTAAACTGATATGCGCTGCCAAATTAGTCGGCTCTTCTGGAAAGCCGTCAGGGAATCGATCCGCGTGAAGAATGGGAGCATCCGCACCCAGCGCCTCATGCATATCCGTAACAGCCGGTAGCACCTGATACGAGACCTCGATCAACGCCGCCGCCTGTGCGGCCAGCTCGGGTGATGTCGCCGCAACGGCGGCCACCGCCTGTGAATGAAACAAGACTTTGCCCTGAGACATCACCATGGGGCTCAAATCTTTGAGCGCTATCGCACCCTCGCCGCCACCGAGCACAGAGTCACCAGGCTCAGGCAGGTCTGCTCCCGTCATCACCGCCAATACGCCCTCCGTGGCCAGGGCTTGACTGGTGTCGATTGACTCAATGATCGCGTGCGCATGCGGGCTGCGCACAATATGGCCATAGATCTGACCTTGCATATTCAGATCGGCACCATAGCGAGCCCGCCCCGTGACTTTGTCCAGTCCATCGGGGCGCACGGGACGCGAGCCAATAATCGAAAACTCTTGATAGGCATTCATACGGCAGCCTCCTCTCGCATTTGCTGAGCCGCATCCAGCACGGCTCGAATGATCTTGTCATACCCGGTACACCGACAGAGGTTACCCGCCAGCCAATAGCGTGCCTGTTCTTCGGTGGGATTCGGGTTGTGCTCTATGAGTGCTTTGGCCGCCACCACCACACCGGGCGTGCAGATACCGCACTGCAGGCCGGCATGCTCGAGCAACTTTTGCTGCACCGGGTGTAAGACGCCGCCCTCGGCGACGCCCTCTATCGTTTGAACTGCCTGCCCTTCTATTTCTGCTGCTAACACTAAACAGGCGCAGACCAATCGATCATTGACTAAGACCGAACAGGCGCCACAGTCACCCGTATTGCAGCCAATTTTAGTCCCGATGAGCTCCAGCTCATCACGCAGTACATCGGCCAACACCTGACCGGGGGAACACAGAAAAGCAGTCGGCTCACCATTAATGGTGGCTTGCACCGCCATTTTATTCAGGGGTTTGTTCATGATACGGCCTCCACAATACGTGCCTGCGCTTGCGCAATTGCCCTCGCCACTAATACCCCCACAACATGCGTGCGATATTCACTGGTGCCACGTTTATCTGAAATAGGGCAAGCGGACTGTCTTGCGGCTGCAACGGCTGCCTCAATCGCTGCTGCGTCCAATTGTGTTCCGACTAACGCCGCACCCGCTGCTTCAACGAGTAATGCAGTGGGTGCCACTGCTCCGATCGAGACGCGCGCGGCCGTGCAGGTGGCATTTTCATCAAGCGTTAACGAAACACCGACTCCGGCCACCGCAATATCCATTTCAGTCCGTGGTGTCAGGCGTAAATAGGCGTCTGCGGTTTGTGGTGATGGCCGTGGCAAGATTAAGGCAACCAGCAGCTCACCTTCTTTCAGCGCGTTCTTGCTGGGCCCCACGACAAAGTCCTCTACCGGCATCTGGTGATCACCTGCCGGGCCGGTAATCAGGCACTGTGCACCGTTGGCAATCAACGCGGGAATGCTGTCGGCCGCAGGGGAGGCGTTGCAAAGATTGCCGCCCGCAGAGCAGCGACCCTGAATTTGCGTGGAGCCGATTAAGTCGAGCGCCTCAGCGAAGCCAGGAAAAAACGAAGGTACATCACTGTCATGCAGAATCGAAAAAGCAGACGCCGCAGCACCTATATGCACTGCCTCGGCATCGATACTAATCGCTGTGAGCTCGGGAATTTTTTTAAGGTCGACGACTCTCTCGGGGTTGCGAGTGCCCAAACGGACCCCCACCAACAAATCAGTACCGCCGGCCAGTACCGACGCTGCTGCACCATCCGACAGAAAACCTTTCGCCTCGGATAATGAATGGGGTGCCACAAATTCTTGAATTGACATGCGCTTCTCTCATTGGTTTCGCTAGGTTGTCTACTGCGCGTTGATAACACAGCGGTTATCTACTAACACGATAACGCTTTTAACCCACATTTGGGAACTTTATCCGCACTACGCCGACACGCGATACATCGACGCTGGGACGACTCTGCGTGACGTCCCTGTTACGGTACCGGCGCTATCCTCACCGTGGCATCGACCAGAACTTTGACCAGAACTTCGACCAGAACTTCGACCAGAACTTCGACCAGAACTTCGACCAGAACTTCGACCATGAATAGTGCGCGTTATGCGTCATAGGAACGGCGAGTCGATCCTCACCGGCGGTAGGTGATTAACGGCGTAATTGCGTACTGACAGCTCGGCAACACCGTGCGCGCCCAACAGCAGCCTTATGCCCCCCAGCAGGATCAGGCACATTATCTCGCTCTATCGCCTTCATTGATCTCTGGTTAACGCGCTAATCAGTCGTGCGCTTACGTGCCCAAAAAATGACGGCATAAAAGAGCGCCATGCTCAAAGGCAAGTCCAAAAAGGTCGTCCACGTTAACCAAAAATCCTCGGTGAACTGATTCGCCACGTAGTAATTGGCCAATGCCATGACCACTCCTATGAGGCTCATGCCAACGGCAATGCGACCATGGTCGAGTGGCAAAGGCATGTAGCGCTCGATGCGCGCGCCAAAATAAGCGCCGCGACGCAGTAGCCCATCGATCATGAAAATAGTCGCTGTCAGCAACCCCAGCACAGTGCCTTTCATTTGCACCCAGTAATCGTCCTGCAATGCCAACGAAAAAGCCGCCGAAATCAACAGCATGATGGTACCAAAGACCGCAAAGCCACCCAGCAGATCGACTTTGACAAACCGCTGCACCACTACTAGCAACAAGCCGGCACCCGCACCAATAATGGCGGCAAGCGCTAAATCCTCAGTGACCTTGCCGACGATAAAAAAAAGCGCGCCAAGTACCATGTCGGCATAAATAGAATATTTGTTGCGCTGCCATTTACGCTGGCTCAACTGGGTCATTTGCTCAACATTCAGTCCGCTTACCTCCTCCAGCTCCGCCTCTGGCGGCTCCTCGGGCGGCGTGGCCTGTGGGACAGTTAGCTGCCCCGTGTGGAGATCCCGTCCGGTATGGGTTTCATGAATCGGCTGACCGCCCTCGACCACGGTGATGGCCAAGCTCCATCCGTTAACAAATCTGGCTATCAACTGCGCAGGAGCCGCCCCAGTCGGCTCAGCAGTGCCACTGTGCACGGTATCAGGTGCTTCGTCGGGTACCTCATGGGAGACTCCATGAAGGACGTCATCGGCTACCTCAGCAGCTGATGCGCTAGTGAGATCAGGTAACAAATCAAAGGTAAACGTAACCGCCCCCTCTCGGTGCGACTGAGATTGTTCGGCCAGCAAGGCATTGCCTTGAAACAACCTCGCGATAGTCTTAGTGAAGCTCAGCGATACCTCGAGCACATAAGTTTGGGAGTCGTATTGAAAGGGCCTTAAAAAGGTCCAAAGTCGCATGAACACACCTCATTGCACTGCTGCAACGACAACAGATTGTCGCTGCGCATTAAATAGCGAATCGCGGCTGATTTGAACGCGGCGCGCATTATAAGTGCTGGCGGTGTTGTGACAAAGCGACAGGCTTAACAGAAACGTCGAAGCGCTTGCCGCAGCACTCACCCATGGCGCCAATTGTTCCTGGCGGACGCCACACTGAACCCATTGGCACACAGCACTGCTAGCCGAGAAGAATGAATATCTACTGCTTCATCACACATCAAACATTGGGCGCTAAATGAGATAGCGTCCTAAAACAGGCTAACCGTTGGCGACTCGTGCAGTGCTCAAGACGAGTCTGGCAATGCAGATTCGCGCTGACGCAACCTGAGTCAGCGCGGATTCGCTGCGAGCAGAATCTCCCACTCGCATGCGATGATTTATGCAATGATGACCAGCACCGTGCCTGCCTATTTCTCCAAGTGTGGTGATCTGTAGGCGACAACTTACTCCACATTTGCGGATAAAACTGACAATGCAAACATGGCGCATCGGCGACGTTACCATCACCAAGATTGTGGAGTTAGAGAGCTGCGGCGGCGCGGCCTGGATACTGCCGGATGCGGTTCCCGAGGCATGCCGAGAGATTAGCTGGTTAAAGCCGGATTTTATGGACGAAGCAGGTGAGCTGAAGTTCAGTGTTCATGCCCTTGTCATCGAGACTAAGAACCAGCTTATTGTCGTAGACACCTGCGTGGGAAATGAAAAAGAGCGCATGCCTTATAAGAATTGGCATCACTTGCAAACCCGCTTTCTAGCGGATTTTACCAGCGCAGGCTTCGACCCTGCCGCCGTCGATTGCGTGCTGTGTACGCATCTACATGTCGATCACGTGGGCTGGAACACCATGCTCGTCGATGGAAAATGGGTGCCGACATTTCCTAATGCCCGATACCTCATTGCCAAGGATGAATATGACTATTTTAAGCGCACCGATATTGCCGAATTTAACCAACGCGTATTTAACGATTCGGTAGCGCCCATTTTTGATGCCGGGCTAATGGACTTGGTCGAGACTGATCACCGCGTCTGTAGCGAAGTCGCTTTGGTGCCGACGCTAGGCCACACACCAGGACATGTCAGTATTCAGATCAATTCGAGATCAGAGCAGGGCCTCATAACAGGTGACTTTGTTCATCACCCCTGCCAAATGGCGCGGCTAGAGTGGGGCAGTACGGCAGACGTTGATGCCGGCAAAGCGGATGAAACACGGAGACGAGTCTTTGCAGATTACGCAGAAACGCCTACCTTAATCATCGGCACCCATTTTGCCGGTGCAACGGCAGGCCACATTGTCTGCGATGGCAATGCCTATCGACTGATCCCTTTCAAACCTGAAGTCGTCTGAGCCGGCCTATCACGCGCTACACGTCACGCCAAAGCGGAATGACCCGCGCATTAGGCTTGCCTCACCTTTTCTACCGACGGGCGTTTCTTTACCGGACGACCTTCCACCTCGCGCCGAAATGGATCGTCTGTCAGTGTATAACGGGGGGCGCTAACTTAAGCTTGAGACTTCTCAGTGACTGGACAGGGGGCAAACCCACATGCCAAACGACACGCATAACGACATGAACAGCGACATGCAAAACGACCCTAAAATTAGCCTCGATGACGCTTACGGCCTCAAAACACCGGAGGATAATATCGCGTTATATCGTGACTGGGCTGAGACCTATGATGCCGAGTTCGCCCAAGATCGCGGCTATCAGTATCCCCAAGTGATTGCGGACATTTACGCCCGCCATGCAAAGCCTAATGACAACCCAATATTAGACGTAGGATCAGGGACAGGCCTAGTGGCCTCAGCCCTGCAGGAACACCACACCGATGACGCACAACTCACGATTGATGGCGTCGACATTTCGCCAGAAATGTTAGCCGTTAGCCGCGCAAAAGGCGTCTACCGACATCTTTTTGAAGCGGACTTGACGCAATCGATCGACCTATCCGAACTGCAATATGGCGCTGTGGTGAGCGCTGGAACCTTTACCCACGGACATGTGGGACCGGAAGCATTCATCAAGCTGTTGCGCCTATGCCGCGCTGGGGCGCTGTTTGTGATTGGCGTCAATGGAACGGCGTTTGATCAGTATCATTTCGGCTCACACTTTGCGGCTTTACAAGCCGATAAACACATCACGCCAGTTGAGTTTATCCGCGTTCAGTATTACGCCAGCGCGAGTGATGATCATGCGGCCGATCAGGGGTTTGCTGCTGTATTTAGAAAGGTTTAACCCCCGGCTTCGAGAACTTGGGCAGACATAATCAAGAGTATCTTGTGCGCGAAGTCATCAACAGGATCGATGGCCAACGACTACAGCCGTTCTTCTCAGGGGAAGTCGCCGGACCTTTAAACGCTGACTTCACTATTGGCTCACCACCAGAAAAACATTGTCGAATCAGCAATGCAGCGCAGCTGGCAGCATCACCGGTTGATCCGGGTCTCGACAAACCTGTCGCCTTTAAAACGCTCTCCGGAACGCAACTAGAGGCGAACATCGTAAATACCCCAAAATAGCGAGCAGCGACGATGAGTGCAGCTACCGGCCATGATAACTCCGGATCACTCGCCAAAATGCAATCCGCCATCTCTAACGGAGGGGCCTCTCAAGGCACACAGCTGCTGTCTCGTGAAACCATCAATCGCGTCTTCGTGCCACAACCCTCTGGGACCGATCAGGTTTTGCTGATGCCAGTCCGCTCTGATCTTGGTGATGATCTTGCTGGATCAACAAATTGTTTTGGCAACACCTCCGGCAATCGGTGCTACTAGGGAGGTTGGGGAGAATCACTCGTAGTCAATGACTTAGATAACGGAATCACGCTCACCTGCATGATGAACAGAGTGCAAGCAGGTGTTGCCGAGAATGAGACAAGCACGGCAGTTACCGCGGCCCTAGCTAGTATAGTTGGTGCTCATCAAACTATCACTCTACGGCACACGTTCAGCAAAGACGAATGCCCTGGCGGGCGACGGTCGACACAAAGCATTATGTGTTTCAGCACTGACATGGTGCTAAGGCCAAAATTCCCACGCTTTTTTCCCATCGTGAAGCGCGTTCTTCTGTCTATTTTTGAACAACAAAATTAACTTGTTCTACAAGATTATCCAGTGATACCTTGCCCTGAATGGCTGCTGAGCGATGAAGAATTGTTCAAAGTATTTGCTTTCTTAAAACGCAATACAGATCTGCTAAGTCACGACGACTATCGTGCGGCACACGTTGGCTATCACTGCGGTCAAAGCCGCAGACTCAAAGATATTCGAGGTTACCTGGTCAATATTTGGTCTAACACATCTCTCGGCATACGCCTTGGAACGGAGTGGGTTGACGCGTTAAATATCAATGCGCCCGAAGATTTTTTGCAGTGGTGGGACGGGTTCCCTGAAGTCTACTTCGACAACCAAGAGGCATGGATCAATGCAGTGATGCTCGAACCCACTCGCGCCACCGCAGAGGGGTTGGTAATCGACCCTGACTGGAATTTAGACGACTGCCCTAGAATATTTGACCCGGTACCAGACCGGCCTCAGGAGTTTAAGCCCTGCCACTTGCGCATGCACGAACATGTCCTGCTACCTGTTTTGCGCACTGAACGCAAAGCCTTCAAGTTGATGCACTTCTTCAAGCTAAAGGATGTTACTGGCGGCAAGCAAACCTTAGTCTCCGACTATGCCTCAGTCGTTGCAAAGTGGCATGAATGTCAAGGCTGCATTGTGAACTTTCGGGATTCAGACCTAGACGCCGCGATGCGCGGTTTCTATCCCGAAGAAAGCTGGGGGCATAGTCCCGCCGGCCAGGCGCACAGAGCCGAATTTTGTGATTTTTTTGACGGTGCCATTGAGTATCATTTCCTCAGCTCTGAAGACTTTCTCAATGCGCGGCGCCGCGATCACGAAGCGTTGTATGCGATCGAGCAGAGAATTTTTTCCTCTTGTTGGTATGTCGAAGTCGACGAAAATTTGGTTGTACTGCCCAATCGCAATCCGGCCCCGGCTTTCTACTTTCGGTAATTGAGATGTTAAAAGTTCTCGGCTTTGTTAAGCGCAATTCCAAACTATCACACGACGAGTACCGTGCCGGTCATGTTGGCTACCACAATTCGTTTGGTAGGCGCCTGAATCACATTCGCGGCTACCTACTAAATGTCGCCTCTAACACGCCAGTTGTAAACTCTCTGGGTAAGGATCTGGTCCACAGACTGACGCGCAATGAACCCGAAGACTTTGACAATCAATGGGATGGCTGGGGACAGCTGATGTTTGATACCTTTGAGGACTACCTTGCCGCACGGTCGCCTGCGCGTGACTTCCCTGGCGAATTAGGCCTGCAAATGGATCCTATGGTCGGTAAGCTCGGCGACGATTTGGATGAACTTTATGCCGGAACCCCCTTTCAATTCCAAGTCGAAGAATTCATATCGCGTCCAGTAGTGCGCCCTGAGCGAAAGTTATTCAAACTTGTTCAATTCGGTCAACGTCCCGTTGAGCTACCAATTGAGTTGTTTCGCGCATATTGGACCGGCCGTTATGCCTCGCTCGCGTCAACCATGCCAGGGTTGCGAGGCCTGATTATCAACTTCCGTACCCCGCTCGATGTCATGAGCAAATTCTTCGCACCAGATGCGGAGGGTTTCACTCTCGCAGGCATTGAAAGACGACAAGATTTTTACTCCCTCTGGGATGGGATGGCTGAATACTGGTTTGACAGCGAAGAAAATTATGTCCGTGCTCGCAGCAGCAAACCCTTCGAGCCGCTCTATGCATTGGAGCAAAAGCTGTTTAGCAGATTGTTCTACCGAGAGGTGGATGAAACGGTGGCGGTGCTGCCGAAACGAGATCCAGCTCCCGACTTTTATCACCGCTAACACCAAACGTACGGATAACGCACTATCACCGTTAACATGATTCTCGGGATCGTCTCACCGTTAACCCCTCTTCACAAAAACCGTGGGGTAATTTGCGCCATCACAGTACGCAAAAGCAGCGTCGTTTAAACTTTCTAAATAGCTTGTCGATGTGGCAGACTAAACAACCTGTGTGATTTTTATTAACGGTTAGCGATGCTCGAAAACAAGCGCATAATTGTGACCGGATGCGGCCGCGGCATGGGCGAAGCCACCGTACTCGCTTACGTCGCAGCAGGGGCCAAGGTGGTTGGTATGGACATCAATCAGGAACTTGGCGCCGCCGTTATCACTCAAGCCAACGACAACGCTTCCGACCGAGCACACTTTGTACCCGTCGATGTTGCAAATGAGCAAAACGTTGCCGAAGCCTTTCAAAAAGCAGTCGAACTGCTTGGCGGCGGTCTAGATGTACTGGCTCATCCTGCCGCTATTCAAGCGGCCTCAGATCCCAGCGAAGTCAGTGCAGAAACTTGGGATCAGATGTTTGCCGTAAATGTCCGCGGCACTATGCTCACCAATCAGGCCGCGCACCGGCATATGAAATTGACCGGCGGCGGCTCTATCATCAACTTTGGGTCGATATCAGGCCAGAGAGCAGAACCCCATGCGGTTGCTTATTCAGCTTCCAAGGGCGCGGTTCACTCTTGGACTCGCTCTGCCGCAGGGGCCTGGGGCGCAGATAAAATCCGCGTGAACGCCATCTTACCTGCCATGGTAACGCCAATGTATTGGGCGGCGCGCAAGCATATGACTGATGACCAAAACACAACCTCATATTGGAATAATCACCATCCCATAGCGCTTGGCAAGGCCTATGGCGACCCCTTAACCGATCTGGGCCCGGTGATGATATTTTTTGCCTCTGACGCCTCGCACTTCATCACCGGCCAACTCATTCCGGTCGATGGGGGACAAACCAACACGCGTTAAGCTATTCGGCCTCAAGAGACTTCGACGCAGCAGCATGATGTGGCTCTACTGTGTTTCGATCCGGAGACACCAATAGATGACTCTGGTCGAGTCAGAGAGGGCACCGCTAAGAGATCAGTGCCTACGATGAGCACTCGTAGCACATTGCTCACTATCGGTTTTTATTCAAAACTGGGTTTATCCGTAGGGATATATCCACTCCTATCATTACGAGATTTTCACTTTTTCTTGTCGTACGACGCTGTTAATAATCGTGTGCACTCAAGGGAATACACCAGTGGCGGCCTTCCCAAGTATTCCTAAAATACATCATCGTTCAAAGCCTTATCTCCCCCAGGATTGCAACTCGGGACTCTGATGATAGAAAATACCAGGGCTCGTCTCATGGCAAAGCGCGAGCAAAGCGCCAGCCAACTGTTCGGCTGAGATACTGGCATATCGAGCCCAGGGACCGCGGGTGATGAGTGCGATTGCCGGCGATGAATACTGCAGAAACTGCTCCACAAAGCGCCGAGACTGACGCTTACCCAGCAACAGCCCGGGTCGCAAAATATCAAGGCGATCGAATCCTATAGTCGTTAATTCGAGTTCAACAGCACCCTTAATGCGCGAATAAAAAGCGCGGCTTTCTGTGTCGGCACCAACAGCGGTGACTGCGAGGAAATGCCTAACCCCCGACTGTTTAGCCGCGCGAGCGAACGCCATCACTGCGTCGAAATCGACCGCTTTAAAGGCGGGTTTAGAGCCCGCATCGCTCATCGTTGTGCCAAGCGTGCAAATGGCGATATCCGCCGAAGGCAAGATCGGCAGGTCGGCAAAATCAACCACTAACTCGTTCTCAACATCACCGGTAATACGACGGCCTACCGTCGTGATGGGGATCTGCCGATCCTTCGCAAGCTCAATCAGCCATCGGCCAACAAGCCCGGTGCCACCGGCTAAGAGTAGTCTCATGTTTGTCCTATCCTTTGTATCGCCGCTTACCAGTATGCGATGAGATGCCTGTCATGAGTAGACGCACACTAATCGCTGTCATGCGCGCTCTTAATGAGCCGCGAAGGATGGTAAGAAGTCGCTATCGGGGCTGTAAGCTCTGGCTCGAAAAGACCAACCACTCAGCGCCCTCAGGGCCCGCTTTTAAGGAATAGCGTTGATCGGGACTGGCGCAAAAAAACTCACCCTCACCGACTGTGACCTCCCCCTCAATCTCAATCGTGCCCGAACGCAGATACCAAACGGCGTCAAAGGGAATCGATACACCAGATGCAACCGCATCACTGGCTAGCGCCATACGAAAGATCAGTGGGCCTTCATCAGGCATCGCATCCCAGTCGGGGCATAAACCGTCTGGAGTCACCAAGGGCATTTGGTCGATGCGACGACGTCCGGACGGCGACTGAAATCGAGCCAGTCGCTCGGTTAACGCCTTCGGCACGTCGTAAAGATCGGCCCAATTTAATCCGATTTCACCACCCAAACTAAAGAGGTGAAACTGAACGCCCTCTGCGCCCGCTTCCTCTGGCCCGTAGCTATGGCCTGCTTTAACCCATCGAACATCACCCGGACGAAACGAGCCTTCATCACCGATTCGCATTTCACCGCTCGTCACGACATAGATCGTATCGTAGGGGTGCCAGTGCTGATCGGCGCGAAAATGCGCCGGGAATTGTGCCTCGATCAGAAAGGGGTCACTATTTTTTAACACGCGCGTCGGAGTGGTGGGGCGCCCGTGGGGGTCATGGAACGTCTCCCACTCAAGATCATTGGGACGGATAGGTTGTGTCTTGTTCATGGCACCCTTTCTCAGTGAAGCGGAACTTAGGAATCCCTTATTTTACGTTCAGTGCAACGCCATCACACTCATATTATCCTGGGTAACGGCACACGATTTAGCACGACTTAATGGTTCGCACTCGGTGTCCTGTTTCGTGTGCACCACTACCTTAATCCATCTGTCGCCCAAGAGGCCAGGGGCTTATGCCACAGCACTTTGCGACTGATCATAATAAGCGTTTAAATAAGCGAGCAGCGTGTCGCCAACGATTTCTATCAGCAACCCCTCTGGATCCTGAAAATAGCCTTGCGGGTCTCCCGCCGCACCCAAAAGGCGTTGATAGCCCAGTGCCTCGAGAGATCGACATACCGCTGCCGAGTCGGGACTATAAAGACACACGTGATGTTGCATGATGGCCTGTGTCGTCACCCAGGGAGTATCAGGCACAGCCTCAATCAACTCAAAATTGGCCACACCCGTACTCGCGTGGGCAATGCGAAGGTTAAGCGTGACGGGCTTGCCAAAAATCGTTAAAGGCCACTCTTCTCGATTGTCATCGATCCACGACACGTGCAAGGTCTCGCTGAGGCGTGCTTGTGCCGCCGCCATGTCTCGACACACTAACCCCGTGTGAACGATCGCTAATCCTGCTAAAGGATTCACTGTTGCCACCACTGCTCATCACCCCGCCACGACATCACGCGCAAATCAAAAAAGTCAGCTTACCCCTCACATTCTGCCCTCACAATCAGTACCTCGCTACCTTGCATGAAGCCGTCACACTAACTCCGCCCCTGAGCCCCCCCGTAGCAGTCAAGGTGCCAGCAATACACCAATGAAGCGTCCACCGTAAGAACCGACTCAATCACGCCTCACTCGCTCAAAACCCTTCATCAAAACAAGCCATCAAAACTGACCATTCCATCATGCCAGGCAGCGCGATCAGGACTAGATTGATCGGGCAGATCGTTGCATGATTATCCTAAGAAAGCGGCATTAATACGGCCAGCTGTGCGACTCACCGCAGCCGCGTCACGACAAGGTATCCAGTATGAGCGAACGATTAATCGCACTCGCCTCAGGGGTCCACGAGGGTAATCCGCCCATTGTCTCGGCCCCCGATATGGTGCGGATCGCAGCCGATGCAGGCTACAACGCAGTAGGACTGTGGGTGGCGCCAGGAGAAAACTGGCATGCCAATACCAGCGCTGATGTGGCCGCTGCTTTACACGAAACCGGACTGGTTGCCCTCGATATTGAGGTGATTTGGTTGCAAGCCGGTGCCGACCCCGATCCGCTTCATCACGAAATCATCGCGATTGGCGGCGAGATTGGCGCCAAAAACTGCCTCATCGTCAGCTCAGAGCCCGATCGAGAACGAACTCAATGGCTGTATGCAGATCTGTGCGAACACGCGAGCGCAGCAGGCATGCGTGCCTGCCTTGAATACATGGGTATCACCGAGGTCAAAACGTTGGACGACGCACTCGATGTGGTCACCGCCGTCGGCCATCCCGCAGGAGGCATTTTGGTCGATCCTTTTCACCATGAACGGGTCGGTCATGCACCCGAAAAGATCAGCGAGATCCCGCTCGAGTGGCTCAGCTATGCACAACTGTGTGACATGCCACAAGGCGGGACACTCTCCGACCCAGAGGCCTATTTTATTGATGCGATCGACGGACGGCTCGCGCCAGGAGAAGGCACCATTCCGGTCGCCGAGATGGCACGCGCATTACCTCACGATTTGCCCATTAGCCTAGAGATTCGGTCACTTTTTTATCGTGAGCGCTACCCCGATCCCGTCGAAAGAGCGAGGGCGATTCTCGATCAAACCCACGCATTTTTTGCGCAACATAGGTTATAAATACACTAGAGCGGCCGGTGTTGGCGCATCAGATCACCTCTTGACGGAGCGTACCCATGAACACCGCCGCTAACCAAGCCGCCTTACTGCGAGATGCCCTCAGTCAAGCTTTGGGCCCCAGCACCCTTATCAACACGCCCGATACCGCGCTGTACACAACCGACGTCTACAGTCCCGGTGTAGCCCCCGGCCTCGTCGTGAGGCCGACAACACCAGCGCAAGTCGCTGATGCCGTGCGGATTAGCACGCAAGCGGGCTGGGCCATCACGCAGCGCGGTGGCGGCATGTCCTATACCGGAGGCTACCTGCCCCAGCGGGCTGAGACGGTGATGCTGGATCTCAG
>CAJQKG010000058.1 GCA_905478845.1 uncultured Luminiphilus sp. | reverse complement strand
CAGTAATGACGTTTAGTTCAGGGTATTTACTCCCGATAGCGCTGTGTTTTCTCAAAAATGTGTTTTCTCAAAAAGAACCATCGTGCAGTGGGCGTCGTTGGGTCGATGCCGGCTAACCAGAGTGGCCACACTGTGATGATTGGATTTGACCGAGCCGCGTGTGTGCCTCTGCCGCGATTTGCCGGCGCCCGCTCTTTGGTGTTTGATGGCGCAACTAAATGGTCTGCCATGGGAGAGTTTTAATGCGCTTAAGCAACGTAAGGTGTGTGGTGACGGGCGGCGCGAGTGGCATTGGCGCCGCGACGGTGCGCCGTTTTGTCCAAGAGGGTGCTGAGGTCTGTATTCTCGACTATGACCTGCCGGCTGCCGAGGCCTTAGCACAGGAGCTGGGGGAGTCGGTCTTTGCGCTTGAACTTGATGTGCGTCTTGAGCCTGCGGTGCAGGCCGCGGCCGAGGCAGTGTATGCCCGATGGGAGCACGTAGATGTATTGGTCAACAACGCGGGCTCCGAACTCAATAAAACCTACAACGAGACCACTCTGGATGAATGGGAGAGGGTGATTGACACCGATCTCAAAGGCCCCTGGTTATTGTGTAAGTATTTTGTGCCGCCAATGGTGGAGCGCGGACAGGGTAGCGTGATCAACATTGCTTCCCTCAACGGACTGGTCGGCTTTCCGCTATCAACGGCTTATGGCAGTGCAAAAGGGGGATTGGTGGTCTTTACCCGGGATATGGCGATTGAGCTGGCGACCACGGGGGTCCGCATTAACTGTGTCTGCCCGGGCGTCATAGAAACGCCGATGATGGAGCGCTGGACCGATCTGATGCCCGATAAGCAAGAGGCTCAGTCAATGCTTCGCGGCGTGATGCCGATTGGTCGTATGGGTACGGCAGAGGAAGTGGCGGGCGCCATATTATTCTTTGCGTCTCCCGATTCTAGTCTGTGCCAGGGCGCAGTACTCAGCGTCGATGGTGGCTTCACTGCGCAATAGCTTCCACCGAATCATAGCCCCACAGAATCATAGTCCCCACTGCTCCTTGTTACGGTGTGGACTCGTCTCCGCGGCGATGGATCGATTAACACTTGCCGCACAGTTAACCGGGCGCGCTGCGAGTACACTCCCTGTCATCTACAAGACACTTTGGAGTAAGCGATGACTGCGCGGTCTGTAAAGGCTCTTTTCCGTTACCCGATTAAATCGATGCTGGGCGAGCAGCTCGATCAAACAGAGATCGCTGAGTGGGGCATTCCGGGTGATCGAGGGTGGGCCGTGCGCGACGAGAAACGAGGCGGCATTCGTGGCGGAAAAAAGATCCCACAACTCATGACCTTAGCGGCGACCAGCACTGAAGCAGGCCCGATGATTTCGGCGCCAGACGGCGAGGCGATGCCTGCCAACGCACTGAACATTAACGAGTGGCTATCGATCAAGCTGGATCACCCGGTGTCACTTTGGCCGCTGTTACCCGCGGATCAGCTCGATCACTATCGGCGAGGTGCGCCCGATACGGACGACTTTGAAGAAGAGCTGCGAACGGTGTTTGGCCGACTACCCGGTGAGCCGATCCCCGATCTGACCGCCTTTGCCGAGCTACTCGAATTTGAGTCACCGCCGGGCACTTACTTTGACGCCTTCCCGCTGATGCTATTAACCCAGCAATCACTCGATACGATGAATCAGTTGGCCCCCGAATCTCAATTTGATCTGCGCCGCTTTCGACCTAATGTACTGATCGATTGCCAAGGGAGCGCCGATGCCTTTCCCGAGCAAGCATGGATTGGCAAAACCATGACCCTCGGAGGCGTGACCCTAAAAATTGAATCCACCTGCCCACGATGCTCCATGACGACCCATGGTTTTTCAGATCTCCCGCGCGATACTCAGATCATGCGCGAAATGGTGGCGCACAGTGAGGGCAACCTAGGTGTCTATGCGACGATTGTGCACTCTGGAATCGTCACTGCAGGAGACGAGGTTCTTATTAAGGGATAAGGGGAGCGTAAGCGGTTGCTGCCTGTCGGTGATGAATACGCCGCGCGCCGCCCTTCAGCGAATGACCCCGTCAGCGCGCAATTGCGTGAGGTGATCTTGGCTGGCGGTCATTTCCAAGAGGACATCGTCGGTATGCTCACCGTGGCTGGGAGTGGGTCGAGAGGGGGTTAAGCGCTTACCACCAAATTTCGGTGGCGATTTAACAATACGGAGTTTGCCGAGCAACGGGTGATCGATGACCTCGATGCTGTCGTTAGCAGACAGCTGTGCTTGCGCCAGCACTTCCTCGCGGGTCAAGCACTTAGCACACGGTACCTCTGCCTCCCGGAGCAATGCGATCAATTCGTCGCTGGTATAGCCAATACATTTTTGTGCCACAAGGTCACGAAACGCCGCCAGGTTTTTGATGAGCGCTTTCATGGTGCTAAAGCGCTCATCTTCTAGTAGTGACAGCAAGCCAATAGCTTTGAGCATTCTCCCTTGCATATCTTGATTCGCTGCCGCCACGGTAATACCCCCATCCTTGGTCAAAGTGAGGTCGTAGAGCATGTCGATAAGCAGGCCACCGGCAACCTGATCTTCGTCAAGCAGTGCATCGTTTTGGAAGCCATCGGGGAACATAAAAAATAAACTCGCATCGAGCATTGATAGGTCTATCAACTGGCCCTCCCCCGAGCGTTCACGGGCAAATAAGGCGCTGGTCACAGCCTGACAAGCGGTATAGGCCGTGATCTTGTCGCACAGCAGCGAGCGCATAAAAGAAGGCGCTTCATCACTGCCTTGGCTAGCCGTCATACCTGAATGTGCCTGAATGATGGGGTCGTAGGCGGGCGCGCGTCGTAACGGCCCCTCAGTACCAAAGCCTGAAATTGCCATGTAAATGAGTCGTGGGTTGAGTGCGCGTAATGCATCGCTACCCAAATGTAAGGTCTCCATCGTGCCAGGTCGAAAGTTGTGAATGACCACATCGACTTGCGGGATCATTTGGTGAATCAGTGCCTGTCCTGCTTCGCTTTTAAGATTGATCGCAATGGATTCTTTACCGCGATTGCAGCCCGCAAAAAGGGACGAAATATCTCCTTTTCGGGCGCCAATAAATCGCATGGGGTCGCCCGCATCATGGGGCTCTACTTTGATCACTCGAGCGCCTTGCTCTGCGAGCATCATGCTCGATAGCGCGGCCGTGATCATGGTCGAAAACTCTAGGATCGTGATGCCTTCTAGCGGTTTCATTACTGGCTTCCTTTTTATTTTTTTGGGGTGGGTAGCAACCTGTTGCCGCTTTGCCACACCTCGGAGTAAGGGGTCGATAATCTATCTTCGTTGCGATAGATTCAATCCTCTAATGAGAAAACGTCCACAGAGTGGCGCTAGGCGAACCTCGCTGAGACTGACGGCGTTGAGTGCTGCTTGGCGCGTTGATCAAGCCGCATCGCCCCGCCCAGCAAAGGCAAAAGTAGAGGTTCAATGCTATGACTCGCCAGTTACTGATTGTCGTTACTGCTTTGATGGCCTTTGGCGCAATGGCCGACGATTCGGCGATTTTGGAAAAAGATTTTGCGCTCATGATGGCCTGGTTCCCCGGGATCTACGATAACCAAGAGCAGGTGTATTTTGAGGATGAGTTGGACGTGGCCGATACGCAACGACATGTGCGGGTGCACACCGTGCTGCAACCGGTGAATGTGCCGCGCTTGGGTGCCCATGTTTTCTATTTACAGCAATATGTGAATGATGATCCTGCGCAGATAAATCGGCAGCGGCTTTATGTTTTGAACCCCGACCACGAGCGCCACGTCGTTTCGATGCAGATCTATACCTTCGATGCGTCCGAACGCCGGATGGATACGCAGGGGGATCACTCTGAACTCGCTCAATTAACGATGGAGCAAGTGCAAACGCGTCCTGAATGCGATGTCCTGTGGCGGCGAAAAGCCAACCAGTTTGTCGGTCACACGCAGCGTGAGGCGTGCACGGATAGGCCCGCGGAAGGCGCTGGGCGTGCAGCGATCAATCGATATTTTTTACTGACCGAAGACGCACTCTGGATCAGTGAACAGGCACCTGATGAGACGGATAATGCCGTGACCGGTCATCCAGCGGACGTCCCGTTTAAGCACCGTAAGGCGCGACCATTCGAGTGTTGGATGACAGCCACACAGCGAGACGGGGATTCGACCTTTCAACGGGGGCTTACCGTGCATGATCAAGGAGGCATGGTCTGGATAAAGACGGATGAGGAGGACGCCCAGCAAGTGGGTATTAAGCTGCGCAATGTGCGATGGCCCTATGGGCGTAACCGTCCCTCTTTGGTGCTCTATGCGCATAAACCAGATCAAGATAAAGCCGTGTCTTATGCGTGGGCCGATCCCGGTGCACAGAGAATTGGGATTAATCTGCGTTGGATGCAGGCGAGTTGCACGCTGACGCCACAATCGATGGGGTTGAACCAATGAACCGATTGCACAAGGGACATCATGAGTCTGAACCACAGCGAGGTGTCCCTGGGTTTCACGACTTCAAATGGGCAGTGCGATTGTTACTCCTGCTCAGTAGCGGTGCCTTGGCTGAGGTCGCTGACAGCGAGTCTGCTGCCGTCACAGAAACACTCCCAGACCCCTTGGCGGCGGGGTGGCGCGGTCAGCCGGTTTGCGTCAAGCTGCACGAAACCACAGAAGTCCGGGTGTTGCGGTGCACGTTTCCCCCTGGGGTGGGGCATGAGCGCCATTTTCATCCTCGACATTTTGGTTATGCGCTTGCGGGCGGCACCATGGAAATCCTCGATCAAACGGGTATTCGGCGTGTCGAGATCACTGCGGGGAGCTACTTTTCGAGTGAGGGCATCGATTGGCACGAGGGTCTGAACGTGGGTGACACTGTCGTGCAATACCTCATGATTGAGCCGCTTTAGGTCTCTTATCGGGTCCCATCCGATGCGCCGTTTCTAGGTCACACTTAGGGAGCGCGGCCGCCCTGCGGGTCACCGGGGGGCGTTTTGCCGCCAGTGAGTCACAATTGGTGGGTTTTCGCAGCGATTTAGGGGTTAAATAGCCAAAAAAGGCATCCAATAGCACCGAATTTGCATAAAAAGGGCATGAACTCGATGGTGGGTAAGCGCGCATGAAAGCACTGGTCAAAAAACAGGCTGAAGAAGGTCTTTGGTTAGAAGATGTGCCCATGCCAGCGGTAGGGGGCAATGATGTCCTAATCAAGGTCCATAAAACCGCCATTTGTGGCACCGATGTGCACATTTACAACTGGGATGACTGGGCCCAAA
>CAJQKG010000057.1 GCA_905478845.1 uncultured Luminiphilus sp. | reverse complement strand
CCGCAACCCTCATCGATAGGTCACCAAGGATTCTCCTAATTGCTGGCTCAGCAATTGCAGGTGCGCCGTATCGTTAAAGTTAGAAAGCGAGATACGTCCGCGCGAAAAAATGAGCCGGGTGATCGAGCAATTAAACACCGGCTCGTAAAAACCATAAATCTGATCGTGTCGCACGCCCAAAACCCAACTCACTGCCGACGCAATCGTGCCGCCAGAAGTGAAGATGGCGGTATCGCTGCCACTCTCTGCGCAGTCCATTGCGTCCTCAAGGGCGCCTTTTACGCCATCGAGATAATCACACCACGACGCGGTACCGGGGAGCTCAGGGCAATCGGGGGATACCCAGGCACTGAAGACGGCCTGAATGACTTTTTGGTACTGCTTACTGTCGTGGCGCCCGACCTTAACTTGCTCGGCAAATCCCGCGTCTCGCTCACACAACATCGGCAACAACGCCGCAATTTGCCCCTCGTTATCAACCTCGTTCAACCGCGGGTCAATGCGCTGCTCCGGCGGTCGCGGCTGAGCTTTCAGTACGCGCTCTCCGGTCTCCTGCTGTCGTGACAAATCACCACTCACCGCCTGCCCAAAGTGAAGACCAATGTCGGCGAAAAACTGACCCGAAAGATCCGCCTGACGCTGCCCCAAAGGGGAGAGCTGGTCGTAGTGATCGCTGCCAAAGGAAGCTTGGCCGTGACGTATCAAGTAAAGAGAAGCCATTGTTAACTTGCGTCCTGTAGTGTGGAAAAGCGCACCCGTCTCGGATAAGGATAGAAGTCCTCAACGAATCCATCGCGCAACTTATTCTGTAAGCGGATCCAAAAGTCAGCATCATACAAATCAGCGTGCTGTGCATCGAACGCGGCTCTTGCGCGCTTATTGCCGGAAAAAAACAGGCGGAACTCCTCCGGAAAAATATCCTTAGGTCCCACGGAATACCACGGTTGATCAGCCATCTCGTCGGCATCGTCTCGCGGCTCGGGGATCCGTCTAAACTGACAATCCAATAGCGGCTCGATTTCGTCGTAATCGTAAAAAACCACACGCCCGTGCCGGGTCACCCCAAAATTCTTCAGCAACATATCTCCCGGAAAAATATTCGCCGCCGCCAGTTCCTTGATCGCATTACCATAGTCATGCATCACATCGGCCACTTCTTCGTCAGTGGCTTCTTGTAAATAGAGATTCAGAGGATTCATTCGACGCTCGACATAACAGTGCTTAATGATCAGTGCACGGCCATTGATTTTCATTTGCGAGGGACAGGTGGCATGCAACTCCTCCATGAGTTCGTCAGAAAAACGACTCACATCGAAGACTAAGTTATTGAACTCCTGAGTGTCGGCCATGCGGCCCGCTCGGTCCCAACGCTTCACCAGATGATATTTATCTTTAACAATTTGATGCGTCACCTCTTTTGGTGGCGTGAAGCGGTCCTTAATAATTTTAAAAACATATTCATAGGAGGGGAGCGTAAAAACCGTCATCACCATCCCTTTGATGCCCGGCGCCACAATAAATTGGTCCGTTGTCGAGCGGATATGCCGCGTTGCGGTGCGGTAAAAATAGGTTTTGCCGTGACGGAAATGACCGATCGCGCTGTAGATTTCTGAAATTTCTTTTTTGGGCATCAGCTGCTGCAAAAACAGCACATATTGCGAGGGGATCGACGCATCCACCATGAAATAACTGCGCGTGAATGAGAACAACAAGCTCACTTGATTCGACCCAAAGACAAAAGCATCGACCAGCACAGCGGGGTCTGTCGACGAATCGTTGTGCAAAATCGGCAACACAAACGGTATTTGCTCGCCGTCTGCGAACAGCCGCCCGACAATATAGCTCGCTTTATTGCGAAAAAAGTGGTGCTCCAATACCTGTAGTTCGAGATCGGGCGCCTTCAGGTCAAAGCGTTCCGATAGATGCTTCTCGATCGCATGACAAATGCCCTCGACATCGCTAGAGAGATGTTCGTACGGAATATTGAAGGCAAAATCAGACAGTAATTGCGTGAATGCGCTCGGCAGACCCTCCCTCACAGGATAGTGCCGCACTACTCTGCCAATATCGACTGGGGGCACATCGCCCTGCGGGGAGAATACAAACGCGTAGTCATTGCGGATTGAACGATGACCAAAATGCGAGTTGAAAATAGAATTATAAAACGTCTCTGCGATTTCAAAATTGGTCATGCCTTTCACCAATTTGGCATAAATCGCACGGGTTTCAGCCCAAAATCGTAGATTCTCGATATGCTCACCCGCGATGTGGCGCGCCACATCGAGGGTTTCCATCACCGTCTCTTTATAAACGTCGATCCGCTGGCTGGAGATCTCCTGCATCGACGCCCACTCGGCTTGCTCGAAGCGCGTGCGAGCCGCCAAGGTGATGTTCTCAAACTCCGCAAAGTAGGCGTAAAAGCCATTTAAGATGACGCGTGAAAAGCGCTGCTGTCGGTCCAAAAGACCTCCCTTGTCAGTCATCAAGGGAGTTTAGGGGGGCTCATGCTCCGGCGCAATTTTCGCATACCACCAATCCAACGGTTGTAATTTTGCGCTTTGTTCAGATGATATTGCTCGACCTGCTCGTGAGGCAGTATGAGAAAGGACTCTTCGCGAAGTCCATCGATCACTGCTTGCGCGACCTGCGCTGGACTCAAGATGCCATCGATCCCCGCAGAACCGCCATCCGTCCCACCCAGCATCGCCGTATCAACTGCCTGCGGGCACAAGCAGCTGACTTTGATGCCATCGTCTCCGTGACTAATGGCCAGTGACTCGGCAAAGCCAATGGCCGCATGCTTTGTCGTCGCATAGGCAGCGGTGTAAGGCTGACTCAAGAGTCCCGCCGCGGAGATGGTGTGCAGGAAATAACCTTCGCCGCGACGAATCATCCCCGGTAAGCAGGCGCGCGCAGCAAAAACATGCGCCATCACGTGAATCTCCCAATTGGCCTGCCAGACCTCGTTAGGGCTCGATGTCGCCCAGAAATCGCCGCCATCAAGATTCAGAATGCCCGCGTTTGAGCAAAAGAGATCGATTTGCCCAAACTGCGCCTCAACCTCCGACACCATCGCGGCAATGGCCGCTTCGTCTCTCACGTCGAGCGTTACACCCACCGCATCCAGCTCGTCGGCCAGGTCAGCCACCGCCTCGCCATTCAGATCGGCAATGATGAGTGCTCGAACGCCTTCCTCGCGAAAGCGACGACACAACCCGGTGCCAATGCCGCTCGCACCACCCGTGACAACAACAACCTTGCCGTTGAGTTCCATTTAGGCGGCGAAGGCCGTCTCCACGAAGCGATTACGATGGAAATTGGCATCGCCAAACGTCGTATTGATCATCATCAATCGCTTGGCGTAATGGCCAATATCGAGCTCATCCGTCATCCCCATACCACCGTGGATCTGGATGGCTTCGCCAAACACATGCTTGGCGTTTCGGTCGATCAACACTTTCAGAGCATGTATCGTCTCAGCCGCCATCGCGGGTTCCTGCTTGTATTCACACAAGGCTTTAAACAACAGAGACTTGCACTGCTCATAAGCCATCATGGTGTCGACCATACGATGCTGTAACGCCTGGTAAGAGCCAATCGCCACACCAAACTGCTCTCGCGTTTTGGCGTATTCCAGTGTTTTGGTATTGAGTACGCCCATAATGCCAACGGCTTCCGATGCCAGCGCGATAATCGCTTCATCGACCAGCGCCTCGACTACGGCTAGCGCGTTGCCTTCTTCTCCCAGCAATGCATCGGCCGGCAGCGCGACATCCTTAAACGTCACGTTAGCCACCCGCTGACCATCCATCATGGGGTAGTTCATCTTGTCGATACCCGCAGCGCTTGCCTCGACGATGAACAGGGACAAACCGGTTCGATCTGACTGCTCTCCTGAAGTCCGCGCCAAGACCACTAAATGATCTGCCTGCTCGCCATTAAACACCACGACCTTCTCGCCGTTGAGCACGAAGCCGTCACCCGATGGGGTCGCGGTGGTCAGGCAATCATGCAGGGCAAAACGACTCTGACGCTCGACGTAGGCGAATCCGCCCAAAACGTCGCCACCGATCACACGCGGCAGCCACTCGGCTCGCTGCGCATCATTGCCAGCGCGCGCGATCAATCCACCAAACAGCACCACCGTCGGAAAATAAGGCTCGACGACGAGTCCTTTACCCAACTCCTCCATCACTACCGATAAATCCACAATATTGCCGCCAAAGCCGCCATGCTCTTCAGCAAAGGGAATCGACAGCCATCCCAGTTCGGCAAATAACTTCCAGTTGTCAGCGCTTAATCCTTTTTCTGACGCGACAATCGCTTTGCGGGTGTCCCAGTCGTAGTCGTCCTGAACGAAGCGTGCAATCGAATCACGCACCATTTGCTGCTCTTCAGTAAAATCAAAATTCATGTCGTCTCTCCCCCTTACTCAAGACCCAGCACATATTTGGCAATGATGTTCTTCTGAACCTCATTAGACCCACCATAAATGGTAGCGGCACGACCGTAAAAGTAGCTCATGCGTGCTTCCGTGGTGAATTCATGTCCGAGGGCATCGGGCTCAAGATCCGTAGGCAGTACGCCTTGGTAGTAAGCAGCAATCTCCATTAACAGCTCCTGCGTTGCCTGTTGCAACTCAGTGCCTTTGATCTTCAGTAACGAGGACTCTGGCCCGGGAAAGCCACCCGCGGCCTGTGCCGCTAACGTGCGCAGCTCAGTGAACTCCAGCGCCATCAGCTCAACTTCAATATCGGCCAACCGTTGCTGGAAACCGGGGTCATCGACCAAGCGTTGACCACCGTTCTCTTCCTTCGCCGCGACTTCCTTGATGACGCGCACTGCGCGCTTCACATCCGCAACGCCGGCAATGCCCGTGCGCTCATGAGCCAGCAGCGCCTTCGCAACAGTCCAGCCCTTGCCGATCTCACCCACCACATTTTTGGCCGGTACGCGGACGTTGTTGAACTCCACCTCGTTAAGGCTGTGATGGTTATCGATCGAGATAATCGGATTGACCTTAATGCCCTCAGTCTTCATATCGATCAGGATAAAGGTAATGCCTTCCTGCTTTTTGCCTGAGTTATCGGTGCGCACCAGGCAGAAGATCCAATCTGCGTACTGGGCATAGGTTGTCCAGATCTTGGCGCCGTTGATAATGAAATCATCGCCATCTCGCTCGGCTTTAGTCTTGAGGCTCGCCAGGTCTGAACCGGAACCCGGCTCGGAATAACCTTGGCACCACCAATCCTCGCTCTTCAAGATGCGGGGCAAGAAATACGCTTTTTGCTCATCGGTGCCGTAAGCCATGATCACATTGGCCACCATCACCAGACCGAAAGGAATCACATTGGGGATGCCCGCCAGAGAGCGCTCGGTTTCATAAATATACTTCTGCGTGGCCGTCCAGCCTGTCCCGCCGAACTCGACCGGCCAGTTAGGGGCAACCCAGCCCTTG
>CAJQKG010000056.1 GCA_905478845.1 uncultured Luminiphilus sp. | reverse complement strand
GCTCGCGACTGTCCGAGTGGGGCACGCGCTGGAAGAAGGGGTCGACATGGGCCCCGTCGCCTCTGAAGCGCAGCTACTGGAAAATTTAGCCTGGGTAAAGCGGGGCGTTGAGGAGGGAGCCACATTGCTGTTGGGCGGCGAACGCTTGGAGCTTAGCTCGCCGGGTTTCTACATGTCGCCCGCCCTCTTTGTTGACACTGATAATGCGATGACCATCAACCGCGAAGAACTCTTCGCGCCGATTGCCTGTGTCATTCGCGCTCGGGACTATGAGCACGCGCTCGAGATCCTCAATGATACGGACTTTGGTTTAACTGCCGGCATCATCACCCAGTCGCTAGCGACAGCGTCTGACTTTAAAAAGCGAGCCGTCAGTGGTTGCGTCATGGTGAATCTGCCTACTGCGGGCACGGATTACCATGTTCCGTTTGGCGGGCGTAAGGCATCAAGCTTCGGTCCGCGTGAGCAAGGCCAATATGCTCGCGAGTTCTATACCACCGTGAAGACCTCGTACTTACAAGCGTAGTCAGGGAGATCTCAGTGAATCCAGAGTGGCTGGTAATTGACGGTCTACAGTACTCAGCCTGGTCTCGAGAAATCTTCGAGCAGATGCGTGAGGGCGGGCTCAATGCGGTTCATGTCACCATTGCGTATCATGAAAATACGCGTGAAACGCTCACTCGACTGGGAGAGTGGAATCAGCGTTTTGAGAGCTATCCAGACCTCATTCGCCCCGTGTACGAGCCCGCTGATCTCGCAAAGGCCAAAGCCGAGGGGCGCGTGGGCATTATTTTTGGCGCCCAGAACTGCTCGCCCATTGAAGATGAAATTCGGCTGGTCGAAGTGATGCGCCGGTTGGGGCTGATGATTATGCAGCTGACTTATAACAATCAAAGTTTGTTGGCCTGCGGTTGTTACGAGGAAGAAGACAGTGGCCTGACGCGCTTCGGTAGGCAGGTGATCGCTGAGATGAATCGTGTGGGGATGGTTGTCGATATGTCTCATAGCGCTGAGCGCTCGACCTTGGAAGCGGTCGATTGCTCTGCTCAGCCCGTTATCATTTCACATGCGAATCCCAGCCACTTTCATCCTGCATTGCGCAATAAGTCCAATAAGGTGTTGGATGCGATTGCGGCCAACGAAGGGTTGCTCGGATTTTCTCTATACCCCTTTCATCTGAAGGATGGGCCGAAATGCTCATTGGAAAACTTTGCCGACATGGTGGCTTGGACTGCCGACCGAATGGGGGTAAATCGCATCGGTTTTGGATCGGATCTCTGCCAGTCGCAGCCGCAATCGGTATTGGAGTGGATGCGAACCGGGCGATGGTCAAAGGTCATGGATTATGGCGAAGGTTCATCCCAAGACGCAGGGTGGCCAGAACCGCTCGCCTGGTTTGGCGATAACCGTGACTTTCCGCGCGTTGTGGACGCGCTGAAAACCAAAGGTTTCTCGGACGACGAGTTGGGCTTGATCATGGGTGGAAACTGGGTTGATCTGTTGACGCGTGTTGCGCAGCCAGCGGTCGAGTCCGCCGACATCGACGCAGACATATGACGTTAAGCTCTGGGCCAGTCACCGATATGACGTTGCCGCTAAGACCGGCGGCCGTGGTGATGGAGCTTGAGCGGCTTGGATCATTTTCTCCCACGAGATTAAGTTTTGCCCGGCGCTTAACGCGGCTGATGTATCAGTCGCGTTGGCAGATTAGCTGTGTTGACTTTGATCTCGATGAGGGCGGTTATGGGTCGGCTATTTATCGGTTAGATACTGCGGCAAGACGGTATCACGTGGTCGTGTTTTCGAGACACATTGCGGATGAGCAGCGGACGGATCGAGTGATCGCGGACACTTGGGACCTTACGTTTGGCTTGGTAGAGGGTGAGGTGGATGACGCGCTGATGGCTTCGCTGGAGGCAAATATGCCTCTGCAAGAGGCAGGACGTCAGCACCCTCGGTTGCTGGTCTTGTCTAGGGCGAATCGCAGCGTACGAAACTTTGAGGCTTTCGTGGCTGCACTGGCCGCAGGGGATCAACCGGACGTGTCGTATTTGCTTGACGCGGGTTACCTCTACCGAACGACCGCGGTCTACGGTAACGGTAAGTTCGGTATCGCCGATTATGATCGTCTGCGTACCGGTGCCGATTTTTATCAGCCGTTCTCCCCACAAATGACAGCCGTTTATGTGTTGCGTGAGTTCTCTGTCGCGCAGGTGGAGCATATTGCTCGCCTAAATAACCCCGCCGTGGCGGTTGAGTTGGATGTCGGTTTGCGGCGTTATCTTGGCATTGGTAACTCAACCGGGCTGGGGATGGCGCCCTTTCTGATTAATCATCCGCAGCTCATCAACTATTGGGTGTATGCAAGAGAGCAGGCGCTGGCGGTGGCGAGCGGTCAGTCGCCCGTAGAGGCGCACCGCGTCCATATGGTGAGGTTGTGTCGCCGGGTGATGGCGTATTTTGATGAGATGCGAGTCGAGGATAGTGCCCAGGCAGAGCGTAATACCGTGGTCTACGAGGAACTTGATCAAATTGTGGCGTGGCTCGAGCAAGTGCCGCTGGAGCCCTCTTTGTGGCGGCAGTTGATGGATTGGGCGGAAACGTCTCTTTCCCTGGAGACACAAGAGCTGATCAATACGCTGCTGATCGAGTGTTACCCCGACGAAGTAGATGCTTTGGACGAATTGATGAGCGTTGAGGAGAAGTTAGATCTCACGCCAGATATGCCGTTGGTGCAATTAAAGCAGTTATTAGAGACGCATTTTGACTGG
>CAJQKG010000055.1 GCA_905478845.1 uncultured Luminiphilus sp. | reverse complement strand
CCCCCGCTGTGGGCTTCCCTCATCCGGCATCGCCTCCGTGACCCCGCGCAATCGCTGCAAACACTGTCATCAGCACCGGCTCTATTTTGCAAAGACACGGGCGCCCTTTTTAATGCAAACGGGAATCAGGGACCTCATTCATCTGTGGAAATTTCAGCATCAGCCTCAGCTGTCGCCATTGCTCGCAGCACTGTTTATCAGAGAAATCTTTCCCACGCCGCCGCCAACGAGCCCCCTGATATTGGTACCCATCCCGACTCAGTGGCGTCGCCAGCTGCGTCGCGGCTTTGACCACACTAGAGTGCTGGCACAAGCGATCGGTGCAGCACATCCTCATTCGTTACCGATCAAACCGTGGTTGCGTAATACACGCGGTGGGGCCAGCCAGCATCGTCTCACTCGTTCAGCTCGCTGGCATAACCAACATCAGCGCTTCGCGGCCAGCACGGATGTTAAAGGCCATCGGGTGGTATTAATCGACGATGTCATGACCACAGGCGCCACGGTTAATGCGGCCGCCGCTACCTGCCTCGAGGCCGGTGCCAAAGCGGTAACGATATGGTGTTTGGCGAGAACACCCCAACCGGGCGCACCCCTTACGCGGTACCATGGCGGCCTGTGCAATGGGGAGGCCCATCATGAACCATCCCTACGAGAGCCTAACGCCCGATAACGTCATTAGCTGTGTGGAGTCCATCGGATT
Organism: uncultured Luminiphilus sp.; assembly: GCA_905478845.1. GTDB lineage: Bacteria > Pseudomonadota > Gammaproteobacteria > Pseudomonadales > Halieaceae > Luminiphilus. The sequence goes on along the minus strand of CAJQKG010000055.1, from coordinate 8,112 downwards.
ACTCGGCGACCTACGCATCTTGGCGCTCAACAGTTACGAGAACCGGGTCTATCAATTTGGCTTAGAGGATGCCGAACCGGTCATTGCCAAATTTTATCGCCCCGGACGCTGGACGCGCGCACAGATCCAAGAAGAACATGACTTTACACAAGAGCTTACTGCGGCAGAGCTCTCCGTCGTGGCGCCTATGAGTATCAACGGGCAAACCCTGCATGAAGCGGGGGGCTACCTCATCGCTATTTTTCCCCGTCGCGGGGGTCACGCTCCAGAGCTCGATAATGCCGACCACCTTTTGGGTCTGGGCCGCACGCTCGGGCGGATGCACGGGGTTGGACGCGTGAAGCGCTTTGACGAACGCATCGACTACTCGCTGCAGCGTTGGTTAGTTGAGCCAATTCACTACCTAGCAGAACACTGGATACCCAATGAGTTGCAGCCCGCCTGGAACACCCTAGGCAAGGATCTGGTCGAGCGCGCCAGCGCACTGATGATGGATTACGACCCCCAACAGGGTATTCGTGTGCATGGCGACTGCCACGTGGGTAATATTTTGTGGCGCGACGAGACGCCCCACTTTGTCGACTTAGACGACTGCGTGACCGGGCCTGCTATTCAGGATCTGTGGATGTTTTTATCGGGCGATCGCAATCAGCGGGAACGACAACTATCGGAACTGATTGCGGGCTATGAGGAATTTCAAGATTTCGATACGCGGGAGGTGAAGTGGATCGAAGCGCTGCGCACCGCCCGCATGGTCTACTACAGCGCCTGGTTGGCGCGCCGGTGGGATGACCCCGCTTTTCCTGCCGCCTTTCCTTGGTTCGGCCAACCGCGTTATTGGGCCGATCAAATTCTCGCACTCAGAGAGCAGTTATCGCTGCTAGAGGAGCCTCCACTGAGGCTCTTGTGACTCACCGCTCGCGCCGGGCGCGCGGATAAAGCAGCGTCCAAAACCAACTCCAAAAGGTGTTTTTGTGGAGCACATAGTGGTCCAACTCTCTGAATTGCTGAGCGGTTTTGGCGGGGTCTGCATACAAATCGGAGCGCGTGTAGCGCTCGACATCAGGGTCGAGTGCTTTGATGACTTTAGCGGGATTACCCGCCACGACAACGTTGGCAGGCACATCGCTTGTCACGACGGCTTGGGCCGCGACAATACTATTGTCGCCAATCGTCACCCCTTTTAGCACGGTGGCATGGTCCCCCACCCAGACATTGGCGCCCAGATAAACCGGTGTGGCCTCATCGGCGCGGTCAATACGGTCATACAAGCCATGCCAATCTGAGTCAGTGATATAGGCGCCGTTGGCGATCATGCAGCCGTCGCCCAACGTAATACTATCGCTGGCGCTGATACGCGACCCCGGGCTCATCAAGCAGGCATTGCCCAGAGTAATCTGACCCTCACCGGGCGCCCGACCCCAGACACCAATCTGCACTCGCTGGCTGGCGGTGTTGATGGCGGTAAAAGAATGCCCAATCGCGATATTCGGTCCCGAGATATCCACATACCAAGGCGACATGATGTTGGCGTGGGGCCCCAACTGAACACAGCGAGGCCTAACAAACCAATCAATCCAACGGTCTCTCAAAACAAGATAAGCCCGTTTAACCCAGTAGGGGCGGAGATCCTCTCGCACTGATGTCTTCCTCATCCGTAAAGCATGTCATAGCGCGGTATGATGGCAAGGTGAATTCAACTGCGCAAACAGAACCGTCCGACGTCACCCATGCGGTCATCCAGACCCGGCAAGCGTCACCGCACCCAGATCTAGAGCGCATTGTGCGCCATCATCTTGCGCACCCTTGGCGCAAACCGTGCCCACGCCATACACAAAACGCTTTTGAACAACTGCAATCACGCTATCTCGATAACCCTAGGCCCCTCATCTTAGATTCCTACTGCGGCACGGGCATGAGTACCGCGATGCTCGCCGCGCAGCACCCAGAGGCGTTAGTGGTGGGAATCGATCAATCCGCTTACCGATTAGCCAAGCATCAAGTGCTGGGGCAGCCAAATTATCTGCTCTTACAAGCGGAAGCGGAATCCTTTTGGCGCTGCCTGGTCGAGGCAGACATCTCGTTAACGGCCCACTGGATGCTGTATCCGAATCCTTGGCCCAAGGCCTCACAATTGAGACGCAGAGTTCACGGTCATGGTGCTTTTCCACTACTGGCCAAACTGGGCGGCCAGCTGGAAATGCGCAGTAACTGGCAGGTGTACGCAACTGAATTTGCACAAGCGGCCGAATTGATCGGGTTATCAGGCAGCCTAGAAACCTTTGCGCCCAATCCGCCGCACACCTTGTTTGAGCGCAAATATCATGAGCGCGGGCAAACGTTATGGCGTTTCCAAGGGACATTCTCCCGCTAGTATCCGGGCAAAACCTGATATACGCTCTGTTTTCGCTACACTTATTAGCACGGTGAACGAGCACTGTGCGACAGAGCGTTAGACCATGACCGCAACACATCGCGACAACATTAAGCAGATCGAACAGGGCGACCCCATCTGGGCGCGTATTCGTCGAGAGACACGCGATACTGCCGCTGCCGAGCCCATTTTAGCGAGTTTTCTGCACGCGACGATTCTTAATCACGACGAACTAGAGAGTGCTTTAAGCTTTCATCTTGCGAACTTGCTGGGCAGCCCCACTGCGCCAGCGATGATGCTGCGTGAGGTCATTTTAGAAGCGCTGCAAGATGACAGCGGTATCCGCAGCGCTATTCGCGATGACTTGAACGCCATTATCGATCGCGACTCTGCCTGCCATGAACTTTACCTGCCGTTTCTGTATTTTAAGGGTTTTCAGGCCCTGCAAATTCACCGCATTGGTCATTGGCTGTGGACACACAACCGTAAACCCTTAGCGCATTTTTTACAGAGCCAAATGGCACGGCAGTTTGGTATCGATATTCATCCTGCTGCGCGCTTCGGGCATGGCATCATGCTTGACCACGCTACAGGCCTGGTCATCGGAGAAACCGCCGTCGTGGGCAATCGCGTATCGATATTACAGTCAGTGACCTTAGGCGGCACCGGAAAAGAAGACGGCGATCGTCACCCTAAAATTGGCGATGGCGTTTTAATCAGCGCGGGCGCCACGATCCTGGGCAATATTCATGTAGGCGAAGGGGCCAAGGTAGGCGCTGGCTCAGTGGTACTGCAAGATGTGCCGGCCCACACCACCGTCGCAGGTGTCCCAGCAAGAGTCGTTGGCAAACCGACGTCAAACTCTCCCGCGCTCGATATGGATCATGCGATCCCAGAGCCTCAGTGGTAGGCGGGCGAAAGCTCCACTACCGCATCTACCATCGCAGCAACATGATCAGGATTAATGCCCGGCGTAATGCCGTGTCCTAAATTGAACACATGACCGCTGCCTTGTCCGAATGAGGTCAGAATCTGCTCCACTTCCTCTCGAATACGCTCAGGTGACGCATTGAGTAGCGTTGGATCCATATTGCCCTGAAGACAGACGCGATCCCCTACTCTCTCCCGCGCGGCACCGATATCAGTCGTCCAATCCAACCCCACCGCATCCGCGCCGCAATCAGCAATAGCTTCTAACCATTGGCCACCGCCCTTGGTAAAAACGATCACCGGCACTTTACGGCCATCCGCCTCTCTTGGCAGCTGATCAATAATCTCTGTCATATAGCGCAAGGAAAACTCGCGATAGGCGTTATGACTCAATGCCCCGCCCCAGGTATCAAATATTTGTACCGCCTGCGCACCACTGCGAATCTGCTCACTCAAATAAGCCGCCACCGATGTCGCCAGCTTGGATAACAGCTGATGCATCAGCTCAGGTTCATTGAAGGCCAGCGACTTCACTTTGGCAAAATCTTTACTCGAGCCGCCCTCCACCATGTAAGTGGCCAGGGTCCAGGGGCTACCGGCAAAACCGATCAATGGAATACTGCCTTTGAGCTCTCGACGAATCAGCGATACCGCATCCATGACATAGCCGAGTTCACTCGCGGCACGCGCTGGATCGAGGGCATTAATTTCGGCGGCGGTAGAGAGGGGTCGCTCAAAGCGGGGGCCCTCTCCCTCTGAAAAGTACAAGCCGAGTCCCAGCGCGTCTGGCACGGTCAAAATATCGGAGAACAAAATAGCTGCGTCCATCGCGTAGCGCCGCAGCGGCTGCAACGTCACTTCGCAGGCAAGCTCAGGGTTAGTACATAAGTTCATAAAGCTGCCTGCCTCGGCCCGTATCTCGCGATACTCTGGCAGGTAGCGGCCCGCTTGGCGCATCATCCAAAGCGGCGTTCGATCTACGGGTTCACGCAGGAGTGCACGTAAAAATCGATCGTTTTCTAAGCTGGCCATGTTGTCGACTCTCTTCTCTATTCTTAGTTCTTAACGCGGTACTGGTCGTATCCTGTTCCGCAGTAACGGCAGCAGGCCTATCGCCTACACCTCGAGGTAATCGAGAATACCTTCAGCCGCCTGCCGACCTTCCCAGATCGCAGTTACCACCAAATCAGACCCGCGTACCATATCACCCCCGGCAAAAATCTTGGGGTTTGCGGTCTGGAATTTGAACGCTTGATGTTCAGGGGCAATCACCGCATCCCAATCATTGCAGGCCACCCCAACCTCACCGAACCAATCCGCGGGATCCGGCTGAAAACCAAATGCCATGATAATAGCGTCAGCTTCGATCACCACTTCACTGCCCGGCACTGGCTCTGGCCTGCGTCGGCCATCAGTACCAGGCTCACTGAGCTGGGTTTCGACCACCTTCACACCGATCGCCTCACCAAAGTAGTCCATCACCTCAACGGGCTGTCGATTAAACAAAAACTGAACGCCTTCCTCTTTGGCATTCGCCACTTCCCGACGCGATCCCGGCATGTTCTCTTCATCGCGACGGTACACACAGTAGACGCGGTCAGCTTGCTGACGGACCGCTGTGCGGACACAGTCCATCGCGGTATCGCCGCCACCCAACACCACCACTGTCTTTTCTTTCAGGTCGATAAACTCGTCGGGATCTCTCGGGTAATCCATTTTCTCGTTGACATTAGCAATGAGATAATCGAGCGCCTTGTGCACACCGGGAAGATCCTCCCCCGCAAAATCGCCCCGCATCGCCTTGTATGTCCCCATCCCCAAAAATACCGCATCGTAATCGGCGAGGAGTTGGTCGATGGTGATGTCGCGGCCGATTTCAGTGTTGAGCTGAAACTCAATGCCCATACCCTCAAAGACTTCGCGGCGACGCTCCATTACCTGCTTTTCCAGCTTAAATTGGGGAATCCCGAAGGTCAGTAAGCCACCAATTTCTGGGTAACGATCAAACACCGTGGCCTTCACGCCATTACGCGTCAAAATGTCGGCGCAACCCAGGCCGGCGGGACCGGCACCAATAATGGCGACTTTTTTATCGGTGGGAATGACGTCAGATAAATCGGGGCGCCAGCCCATCGCTAATGCGGTGTCGGTGATATATTTTTCTGAGTTGCCAATCGTGACTGCGCCGAAGCCCTCGTTAAGGGTACAAGCGCCTTCACACAGCCGGTCTTGTGGGCACACCCGACCACAGACCTCGGGCAAGGTATTGGTTTGATGACTCAGCTCTGCTGCTTCAAATAGATTGCCCTCTGCTAACAGCTTTAACCAATTCGGAATAAAATTATGTACCGGGCATTTCCACTCGCAGTAGGGATTGCCGCACTCGAGGCAACGGTGTGACTGTTCAGCGGCCTGAACTTCCGAAAAAGGGTCGTAGATTTCTACGAACGCTTCCGTGCGGGTTTCCATGTTCTTTTTACCCGGGTCTTTCCGATCAACATCCAAAAACTGAAATGGGTTTGCTAAACGCGCACTCATGGGGGTATGCCTCAGTCTGTCTCTCGCAATCGCGAGAGGAGTTGATTAATGTCGGCTGCCTTGGGTTTGACCAACCAGAATTTACCGACGTAGTCTTCGAAGTTTTCGAGCAAATGAGCGCCCCAAGCTGAGCCGGTTTCGTCGACAAACTCACGGATGTTGTCGCGTAAAAAGTGACGGTGAGCCTCCATAGACTCAGCCGCTACGCGATGAATTTCGACCAACTCACTGTTGTACCGGTCAATAAACGCGCGGTCTTCGTCGAGGACAAAAGCCAAGCCGCCAGTCATGCCCGCACCAAAGTTGACGCCTGTCGGGCCGAGCACCGTCACGAGCCCGCCCGTCATATATTCACAGCAGTGATCCCCCGCACCCTCAATCACGGCGTGAGCACCTGAATTTCGCACGGCAAAGCGCTCGCCGGCAACGCCTGCTGCAAAAAGCCGCCCACCGGTCGCGCCATAGAGACAGGTGTTGCCAATAATGCTGGTGTGCCGACTTTCAAAGCGGCTGCCCCGGGGGGGAGAAATGACCAACTTACCTGCAGCCATGCCCTTACCGACATAGTCATTGCTGTCGCCCTCAAGGTACATGTGCAATCCGCCCGCGTTCCAGACGCCAAAACTCTGACCCGCTGTACCGGTTAGGCGAATGGTAATAGGGTTAATTTCCATCCCCGTATTACCATGCCGTTTCGCAATTTCACCCGACAGCCGCGCACCGATCGAGCGATCACAGTTGGTAATACTGTAAGCAAACTCGCCACCACTGCCCGCGTCGATCGCAGGCAAGATATCCGTAATCATTTGATTCGCCTTATCGGCGGTATCGAACGGATCGTTGCTGTCGACCTGACAATACTGCGGCTGATCTGTCGCCTGCTCATCAACCCACAAAATAGGGTCTAGATCCAAGCTTTGCTGTTTTGCGGTTTCTCCGGGGAGGCGCTCTAGTAAGTCAACGCGACCAATTAACTCCTCGAGTTTACGAACGCCCAACTTGGCGAGCCACTCTCGAGTTTCAGTCGCCACAAAGGTAAAGAAATTGACCACGCGCTCCACATCACCCACAAAATGCGTTTCACGCAATTGCGCATTCTGAGTCGCTACACCGGTGGCGCAATTATTGAGATGGCAAATACGCAAATACTTGCAGCCCATCGCCACCATGGGTGCGGTACCAAATCCAAAGCTCTCTGCGCCCAAGATGGCCGCTTTCACCACATCGAGCCCCGTTTTCATGCCACCGTCGGCCTGCAATCGAACCCGACCACGAAGCCGGTTACCGCGCAATGTTTGCTGCACCTCTGCCAAGCCCAACTCCCAGGGCGAGCCCGCGTAGCGGATTGAAGTCAGTGGGCTGGCGGCTGTACCGCCGTCATAGCCAGAGATGGTGATTAAGTCGGCGTAAGCTTTTGTCACACCGGCAGCAATGGTGCCGACACCAGGCTCCGAGACTAGCTTGACCGATACTAAGGCATCAGGGTTCACTTGCTTTAAATCGAAAATCAGCTGCGCCAGGTCTTCAATCGAGTAGATATCATGATGTGGCGGTGGTGAGATGAGCGTCACACCGGGAACAGAATAGCGAAGCCGAGCGATGAGCTCATTGACTTTACCACCCGGTAGCTGACCCCCCTCGCCAGGCTTCGCTCCCTGCGCCACCTTAATTTGCAGCACTTCGGCGTTGACTAAATAGTGCGGCGTCACACCAAAGCGACCTGAGGCGATTTGTTTGATTTTGGAGACGCGGTTAGTGCCAAACCGGCGCGGGTCTTCTCCGCCCTCACCGCTGTTCGATCTGGCACCAATTTGGTTCATGCCCATGGCCAGTGACTCGTGCGCTTCTGGCGAGAGCGCGCCGAGCGACATGCCTGCAGAATCAAACCGGCGGAAGATCGCCTCGATCGGCTCTACTTCCCCGAGGGGCACAGGCGTCTCTGCCAGCTTCAGCGTGAGTAAATCTCGTAAAGCGGCCACAGGCCGGTCATTACAATGCGCAGCGTAGGCTTGATAGTCACGGTACTCGCCACTCACAACCGCGGCCTGCAGGCTCATGACCACATCGGGGTTGTAAGCGTGATACTCCCCCCCATGGACATACTTAAGCAGGCCTCCTTGATCCATCGTTTTACGACGAGAGCGGGCGCGGCTCGCCACTTGCCATTGGTCTTTTTCTAACTGCTCAAGCGATACGCCGCCTATGCGCGATGTGACGCCGGTGAAAGCAATATCCACCAATTCATTATCAAGACCTACGGCCTCAAAGAG
>CAJQKG010000054.1 GCA_905478845.1 uncultured Luminiphilus sp. | reverse complement strand
CCATCTGATAGCGAACAGAGCATAGCAGATCGATTCGTGAGCAGCAGGGGTTATGTCAGTGCACCCATGGTGCTGCCCCTCAGTGCTGGCAGTATGTTATGCGCAGCGGTCAAAGCGAGGCGCCGCGCTGCGCGCGCATCCTCCAGTCGCCGCCGATGTGCCAGTTTAAAAGAGAGGGAAAGATGGCGTTTATTTGGCAGCACGAGCGCTTGGCCGCATACTGTGGCTGAGAGGGGGGCATGGCGCTCAGACAGTTGTGATTCTACTGTGCGCTAAGGCCTTGCGGCGAAGATAAAGGAAATATGAAAACACCGAAACGTATAGTGCCGCTGATCGAAGATGGCGTCATCGACGAAGTGCTGCAACAGCTGATGAGCGGCAAGGAAGCGACTGTCTACATCGTGCGATGTGGCACCGAAATCCGTTGCGCCAAAGTGTATAAAGACGCCGCTAAGCGCAGCTTTAAGCAGGCGGTGGAGTATCAGGAGGGGCGTAAGGGGCGTAATAGCCGGCGACAGCGCGCGATCGATAAAGGCTCGAAATATGGCCGTAAACAACAAGAATCCGAGTGGCACAACGCAGAAGTGAATGCGCTCTACCAACTAGAGGCGGCAGGGGTCAGAGTGCCCAAGCCTTTTGGATGTTTTGAGGGCGTATTGCTAATGGAGTTGGTCACGACGGAAGACGGTGATGTGGCGCCAAGGCTAAACGACATCTTACTCACCCGAGAGCAGGCGTTGGAAGATCACGCTACGGTAATGAGCTACGTGGTCAAAATGCTGTGTCTGGGGTTAGTCCATGGCGACCTGTCTGAATTCAATGTACTGGTGGATGATTACGGCCCCGTGATTATTGATTTGCCGCAGGCGGTCAACGCGGCGGGCAATAATCACGCCAAGTCGATGCTGGCGCGCGATGTCGACAACATTACGGCGTATTACGGTCAATCGGCGCCGGAGCTGTTGGAGGGCCAGTACACGGAAGAGATGTGGGCATTATATGAAGACGGCGCGCTGCACCCCGAGACACAACTCACGGGCGTGTTTGACACAGAACTGATTGCCGCGGACACCGATAGTGTGATGCTGGAAATTAAGGCCGCTCTGCAAGCAGAGCAGGACCGTCTAGCGCGCATTCAGGATGCCCAGGAAGAATAATCGTTAATCGGTTATCTACCAATCACGCTGAAAGCCGGTGAAGGCGACATCAATCGCCTGAATGTCTTGCAGCACATCAGGGGGAATATTGGGGATGTTGTCGGCAGAGAGGCTCGCGTAAAGCATATCAACTGCGCCGCCAAATCGCGCGCTCACTGCGTCCGCGATTTCATCGTAGCGACCCATGGCCGTAAAGAGTGATAGCACGTCGTCATCGATTTCTGCTGAGAGCTGATCCCATTGACCTGCTTTGGTCATGCTGTTGAGTTTGCGTCCGAGATCGCCGAGATCATGATGCTCCAGCACAGGCCAATACGCCGGCGTTGAGCCATAAAAGGCGATGCGGTATCGCACCCACTCGACCACCTTAGCCACTTCTTCATCGGTTTCGCCCGTTGCCAAAAATCCCCCGCCAGCCACTTGGAAGCGCTCGCGTGATTTGCCCGACTCGGTCAGCCCTGTTTGAATTCTGGGTGTGACGACGTCTTCTATGTAAGCGCGGGTGCAAAAAGGGTGCAGATGCACGCCGTCACAGGCTTCTCCGGCCAGCTTGAGCATGTTGGGGCCGACTGCGGCGATGGTAATGGGCACCGGGGGTTGGTTCGTCGACTCGGGCACAAAGTTCGGTGTCATCAAGGTGAACTTGTAGTGCTCGCCGCGGAAATCGAGCGGTTCGCCCAACTGCCAGTTGCGCCAAATGGCGCGTAACGCAGCAACGTACTCCCGCATTCTCGGCACGGGTGCCGACCATTGCACCGAAAATCGACTCTGATTATGTGCTTTGATTTGCGGCCCTAGTCCTAAAACAAATCGCCCCTCGGAGGCTTTTTGAAGATCCCAGCAGCTGTTGGCGACCACCATGGGTGATCGAGGAAAGGCAATAGCAACGGCAGTGCCGATATTAATAGTCTTTGAAGAGACCGCGGCAATCCCTAACGGCAGCAGGGGGTCGTAGCGGTTTTCCATGCTCGAAATTTGATCATAGCCCGCCAGTTCGGCTGCTTGCGTTGAGCGTTGAATGCCGCGCAGATCTTCTTGAGGCAATACGGTCATCACTTGCATAGCGGGCCTTTTTTAACGGATGGGAGAACCAATACAGAGTATCGCTTAAGTCGGCGCGAAGACCCAGCGCGCTGATCGGATAGCGGTGTATTGTGCAGCGGGACGGGTTTATCCGCCTCTGTCCTCCCGTAACTGACTACGTCGAATCTTGCCCGCTTCATTGCGGGGCAGTGCCCGAACTAATTCGAAGGAGCGTGGTGCTTTATATTTGACCAAGTGCTCGGCGCAGAGCTGGGTTAGCTCTTCAATAGAAGGAGGGTCTGCCTCGTCGAAGCTTTCGACAATGGCGTGCACCCGACGACCTAAGTCATCGTCTTTTAAACCGACCACGGCGACATCTTTGACTTTGGGGTGTTGCGTTACCACTGACTCAACTTCAGCGGGAAAAATATTTGCCCCGCCTGAAATAATGAGATCAGTCCGTCGATCGGCTAAATACAGATAGCCTTCGTCATCGACCCAGCCCATATCGCCGACACTGGTGAAGCCATCGAGTATGACCTCGAGGTTCTGGGTGCCACGATATTCACACGGCGGAGCCGCTTGTGCCATACGAGTATAGATCTCGCCTATCTCCCCAGTGGGCAAGGGGTGCCGGTCTTGATCTAAAATCAGAACATCGGTGTTAACGGGCCTGCCGACACTGCCACGATGCGAGCGCCATTGCGCACCATCGATGATGGTTAAGCCATTACCCTCGGTTGCCGCCCAGAGTTCCAAGACCACGTCTTCACCCAGCTTTTCAATGAAGGCTTCTTTTGCCCAGGCAGGACAGGGTGCGGCAAGGTGCCATGCGATGCGGACTGACGACAGGTCGGCTGCTGCCCACCTGTCTTCTCGTAGCAGGCGTTGCATCATTGTGGGCACCAAGTTCAGCACGGTGGGACGATAGGCCTCAATATCATGCAGACACTGGGTCGCATTGAAACGTTCATTTAATAGAATGCGACCGCCGCGCAGCAGCATGTTGATAGAAAACCAAAAGGGTCCGTTGTGATAGAGCGGGCCGGGTGAATACTTAAGGTCGCTGGGTTCAAATCGCATCAGCATGGGAATGATGGGTTTGTCCGGATGAAATAAGGCATCGCCAGTGGTAATGATCAGTTTGGGCTTGCCTGTCGATCCACCGCTCGCCAGTGCCTTAATGGGATTGCTGACGAGGATCGGTAGACTCGGTGGCGAGGGTTCGCTCTCCTGAAAATCAGCTGGGTCAAGCACGACCGGTGCGCTGAGCGCGCGACTAATAACCACTTTGGGCTCGGCGAGCGCCAATAATTGCGTCAGTTCACTGTCTGGTAATCGGTCACTGACCGGCATCGGTGTGCCGCCGGCTTTGAACACCGCAATCGTTGCGACCAGAAAATCGGTGCAAGTGGGGAGATGAATCGGGACAAAATCGCCGGGTCTGATACCGGCGTCACGCAAGGCCTGATTCATGCCGTCAGATCGACGCTTGAGCGCTTGGCGGGTGATGGCATCGTCGGAGCCGTCTCGCATGATCGTCGTGATGACAATCTCGTCAGGCTTTTGGGCGCTGATCTGATCGAGGATTTCGCCGGGTGTGGTTAAGGGAGCAGGCATAGTGTGCACGCTATCGTTTGGTTATGTGAAGTTTACTGTGAAACGCGCTGTAAATCGCCGACGTGACGGTACTCAGTAGCCCTCCTATTGCCCCTCTCGGCTCGACGAAGACGATGATGCACCCGTGTCGCCACGCAATAATGTTG
>CAJQKG010000053.1 GCA_905478845.1 uncultured Luminiphilus sp. | reverse complement strand
ACGATGGCATGATCATGACGACCAACAGCCTTTTGTCATCGGCGAGATCGGCTTCGGTAGCGGTCTCACTGCCTGCCTCACCCTCGAGACGTGGCGCCAACATCGGCCGGCGAATCGACAACTACACTACTTAGCAGTGGAACAGTCCCCCCTCTTACCTCAGGACATGCGGCGCGCATTGGCGCCCTGGCCCAGCTTGAACCCCACGTTAACCCGCTTGCTTGACCACTGGCCAGATCCCTTACCGGGCTGCCATCGTCGTTGCTTCCCCGATTGGGGGGTCACAGTGGATTTTTGGTGGGGCGACGCCAGTGAAATTCTCAGTGATTTAGCCAGCCACGGTCGACAATGGGTCGACGCGTGGTATCTCGATGGTTTTTCGCCCTCGACAGGCACCGGACCGTGGTGCACCGAGGTGTACGCTGGTATGGCCGCGCTGAGCAAACCACAGGCAACACTGGCCACGTTTAGCGTGGCGCGCGAGGTTAGGGCCGGTTTGTCTGAGGCGGGTTTTGCCGTCGAGAAACGACCGGGCTTTGCCGGCAAGCGCGATACGCTCCGTGGTGCACTATCTCGCTCGGCACCCACCCCGGCAGTTATGACCCCGTGGGACCTGAACCCGGCACCTCAGTTTTACCGCCATGCGCTTGTAATCGGCGCTGGCCTAGCCGGAGCCCATACCGCTCATGCCCTGGCATCGCGTGGCATTGCGGTGACGGTACTCGAGGCCAATACGTGCGCGGGAGGCGGATCAGGGAACCTGCAGGGCATCACCTATACCCGACTATCCCATCGCCATAACCCCCTCAGCGATTTTTCAGTCTCCGCCTTTAGCTTTGCTACCGATCATTACCGCAGGCTGCATCGAGCGGGCGCTCTGCGCGACAACCTCGACGTCGGATGGGGCGGTTATATCCAATTACACGATACGGACGAAACCCTCGAGCACCTCGCAAGCGTGTTAGCGCTTGCACCGGACTTTGCGCGGGTCCTGAGCGCCGATGAAATCTCAGACACCATTGGCGTGCGACCCCGCTGTGGCGGTATCCACTATTTGCGCGGCGGCTGGCTTGATCCGCGCGCGGTGTGCCAGGGTCTGTTGGCACACCCGCTCATCACGTTGAGAGAGCATTGTGGTCCGGTGCAGTTACGGCAGCTGCCTAACGACGTGTGGCAAGCCAGTAATACCGCCGGTGACGTGCTCTCTGAGGCGCCCTTAGTCGTCGTGGCAACCGCACACGCCGCGCTCACAGAACCCGGTTTTGAGTGGCTACCGCTCACTGTCATTCGGGGGCAAACGACCCATCTCCCCACCTCAACAATACTATCCCAACTGCCGATACCGCTCTGCGATCAGGGCTATTTGCCACCCGCTCGACAAGGCGTACATTGTATTGGTGCGAGCTTTGGACCGGGAGACGCGCACATCGATGAACGCGCAACAGAGCACAGGCATAATATCGCCATGCTGCAACAGGCTTTACCCGACCTCGATCTCACACGCGCCGATGACGATTGGCAAGGTCATGTTGCGCTGCGCTGTAACAGCAATGACTACCTTCCTGTGGCCGGTATGTTGCCCGCGCTAGAGCCTTTTAATCAGCGCTATGATCGGATTCGCCACGATCGCAAACAGGTCATTGATTCGCCTGCGCCGGTTCGCCCGGGCCTCGCCGTACTCACTAGCTTGGGCTCCCGAGGACTTTCAGCCGCACCGCTGGCTGCAGAGATACTCGTTGACCAATTACTGGGTAGTGTGCCTCCCGTACCGCGTTATCTACAGCGTGCTATCGCGCCTGCACGATTTGCTGAGCGAGCACTGAAAAGGGGGACTCCTTTATGAAGCCACTTTCTGTGCTGGGATGGTTATCCATGCTCTTGATCGTTGGCAGCCACTCCTTTGTAGAGACGCTGGCGGAGGAGGATCCCGTTGCGCAATACACTTATCGTGTGGTCTCTAAAATACGATTTGATCGCGAGAACTTTACGCAGGGTCTCGAAATCTATAACAACCGACTCTATGTGAGCTCGGGGCTGTATGGCCAATCCGTCATTCGCATTTATGACTTCCCCAGTATGCAATTAGTGCAAACCGTGCCGGTTGATGCGCGCATTTTTGCAGAAGGGCTCACGATCATAGACGATCACTTGTTTTTACTCTCTTGGCGAGAGCGGGTCATGCTGATCTACACCTTGCCCGATATGACCTTGATCGGACACAGCCCACTGCCCGGCCAAGGCTGGGGGGCGACGCATGATGAACACGCACTGTGGTTCAGTGATGGCTCTGACCGTTTATATTCAACGGTTGTCTCAGATGAGGGCCTGGAAAAGATCACAACGCTCCCAGTAACGATGAATCATGAGCCGCTGCGCAACCTCAACGAGCTCGAGTGGGTAAACGGTCAGATTTGGGCTAACTTATGGCAGAGCGATCGCATTGCACAGATTGATCCCGATACCGGCAAAGTCGTGGGTCTGATTCACCTCAGTGGACTCCTGCCGGACGCAGACCGGCTTCGCGATACTGATGTTTTAAACGGCATTGCGCTCGATCCACAGACTGGGCAGCTGTGGGTGACCGGAAAACGGTGGCCCTGGTTATTTGAGATCGCACTGGAAAAAGCCAACCCCTGACCCCATAGTACTGACACAGCACCTTTTCTTTGACTCGACTGGATCACATCATGACCGACGCCTCTCGCGCACCAACGGCTACTGAGCCTGCCGTCACCTTCGTACCGCAACGATCGGTGCCGATCCCAAGTCTGAATCTTAGCGTCGAGGAATATCGTCATCCGGGCACCGGCGCGCTTCACCTACATCTGAGCAGCGATAGCCCAGAGAACGTTTTCATGGTGGCCCTGCGAACCGTCCCCGAAGACTCGACCGGCGTCGCACACATCCTTGAGCACACGGCATTGTGTGGGAGTGAGCGATACCCCGTTCGCGATCCCTTTTTTATGATGTTGCGGCGATCCCTCAACACCTTTATGAACGCCTTCACGAGCTCAGACTGGACGGCGTATCCCTTTGCGACACAAAACCGCAAGGATTTTGGCAATCTGTTGAATGTGTACCTTGATGCCGTCTTTTTCTCGCGCCTAGACCCCCTAGATTTTGCACAAGAAGGGCATCGCGTTGAATTTGAGAATGACGACCGTGACCAGCCTCTCACCTTCAAGGGCGTCGTGTTTAATGAAATGAAAGGCGCGATGTCGTCCACACCTTCTGTACTGTGGGACCGACTGTGTTACGAATTGTTTCCGTCTAACACCTACCACTTCAACAGCGGAGGAGATCCCGAGGCGATTCCGGATCTGACCTACCAACAGCTCCGCGAGTTTTATGCTGAACACTACCACCCCAGTAATGCCATCTTTCTCACCTTCGGTGACATTCCCGCAGCAGATCATCAACGGGTGTTCGAGTCCGCCGTATTGGATCGATTCGATGCCCTTGATCGCAAGGTAGAGGTGGCGTTAGAGGCCGCCTTCACAGAGCCACGATCTGCGACGCATACCTATGCGATCGACCCTGAAGAAGAAATCCAGAATAAAACGCACCTGATCATGGGGTGGAAGCTCGGTGAAAGCGCTGATCTGACCGCCATGCTTGAGGCACAGTTAGTGGCGTCGGTGTTGATGGAAAACAGTGCCTCACCGTTAATGCAGTATTTAGAAACCACCGCGCTCGGTACCGCCCCCTCCCCCCTATGCGGGTTAGAGGAATCCATGCGTGAGATGGTCTTCTGCTGCGGCATCGAAGGCAGTGATCTCAGTCACGCAGCGGCTTTTGAATCCGCCGTACTAGACTGCATTCAACACGTCGCCGAGCACGGTATTGCTGCCGAAAAAGTCGAGGCGATATTGAGGCAGATCGAGCTTCACCAGCGCGAGGTAAGCGGCGACGGCATGCCCTATGGATTAAATCTGATGTTACGCGCATTAGGGGCAGCCACTCATTATGGCGATGCCGTCTCGGCTTTAGACTTGGAGCCGGTCATTGCCACGCTGAGAGAGCGTCTTGCGTCTCCCGACTACATTCCCACGCTGTTGCGCCGCTTATTGCTGGAGAACCCCCACAGGGTGCGGTTAGCGGTTGAACCAGACCCCGCGCTGTCGGCACAGCGTGACGCCGCTGAAACCGCGCGACTCGACGCCATGAAAGCCGACCTCGATGAAGCGCAAACGGCAGACGTACTCGACTTGGCAGCGCGCCTGCGAGAACGGCAAGCACAAAAAGATGATCCCGACGTGCTGCCGCGAGTCGCACTCACCGATATTCCTGCCGAAATCCCCTCACCCGTCCCCGACATCACGCAAACTGCGGCACCACATTATCGCTATACCACTGGCACTAACGGGCTGGTCTACCAGCAATGGGTCAGTCAGTTGCCCGCATTCACCGCAGCAGAGCAGCAACATCTGCCACTGGTCACGGGGCTTATGGCAGAGGTGGGTGTGGGTGCGTTGACGTATTTACAAGCTCAGGATCGCCATTCCGCTACCGTCGGCTCACTCAGCGCGTCGGTTAGTAGCCGCGCGCATCGGGAGGATGAGCAATCCTGTGATCGCTATCTCGTTTTATCCTCAAAAGCACTCGCCGACCGAATACCCGATCAACTGGCGTTGATGTCCGATACCTTGCAGGAGGCACGATTCGATGAACACACGCGCATTCGTGATCTGATCAGCCAAATAAGAGCGCGCCGCGACCAAGGTATTACCGGAGGTGGCCATGCGCTTGCCATGAGTGCCGCTTGCGCAGGCATGAGTCCACTGGCGCGTCTGGCTCATGAACAGGGAGGCCTCGAAGGTATTCGGCGACTCCGTGAACTGGACGACAGTCTGCACTCTGACACTGAACTCGGCTCCTTCGCCAGCTCATTGGCTGCTATCCAGCAAAAACTCGCCTCGGCGGGTGGGCGTCAACTCTGCACCATTGCCGACGAGCCCAATATTGGAGCGGCGAGTCGCGCAGCCGAGTCCGCAGCAGGAATGCTCAGCAACACAGAGACAAGTGTTTGGAGCAGCGCTCCCATTAGAGAACAGCGTCAGGAAGTGTGGGTCACTAATACCCAGGTTAATTTCTGTGCTCGCGCCTATCCTACGGTGCCCTCAGGACACCCCGACGCACCCATCTTGTCAGTGCTGGGCGCCTTTCTCCGCAACGGATTCTTGCATCGCAGTATTCGAGAACAGGGAGGCGCTTATGGCGGCGGTGCCAGCCATGATCCGAACATTGCAGCGTTTCGCTTTTTCTCCTACCGCGACCCTAGGCTGGCTGACACCCTGGCGGATTTTGATGCCTCACTGCACTGGTTAATGGAAACCGATCATGAAGCACTCGCCTTGGAAGAGGCCATCTTAAGCGTCGTGGCCAGTTTGGATAAACCAGGTTCCCCCGCAGGAGAAGCCAAGCAGCATTTTCATGAATGCTTATTTGGGCGCACAGCGGAACATCGAAAAACGTTTAGAGCTGGCATTGTCAACACGCAAATCGAGGATATGAGGAGAGTGACGGAGACGTATCTGCGGGCCGATCTAGCGAGCACCGCTGTTGTGACCCACGCCAGCGGCGCCGCAGAATTGGCCGAGCGTGGTATCGAACTCACCCGACAGGATCTGCTGTAATCGACAACGCATAGCCACTCCCCGTCGACGACCACGCCGAGAGAAACTGTGCCCTCGGCCAAATCACTGCACCCTGCGACGGATCTGCCAATGCCACCTCACTGCCGGTCATACCAGTGAGCACGCTGAAATGCGGGCCAGAGGGCAAGTCGAGATACACGAGTATCGGCAAACTGATCTGCGCCAAGCCTCGAGCAGTCAATCGGCGCAGAGTGGCGCGTGCACCTACGGCAGCCGTCATCGCGACGAGCTGATGGAAGCTATACCCTTGAGTGTGTATTTGCTGCCGTTCCTGCCGACTGATTGCTAACAAGGCCGCGGTTAACTCGGACACCGTGGCACTGCGCTGCAGCCTCAATTGCAGTAACGTCGCCAGCGCCGCAGGGCCACAATCAAAACTACTCTCCTGCCACACTACGGATGCAGGATACGTTCTGATGGGTTGCGCCTGAGCGGCCGGCGCGGTTGCATTGAACAGCCCTACCGTCATCAGCAAAAGTCCTAAGCGCCCGCAGTCTCTTTTCTCTAAAACACGCTGCGAGCGCTCAGGTATCAAGCGTTCTGGGTTCAAGCGCCTAGTTAGCAGCACGCCAAGTACCAGTGCCTGAAGTATCAGTACCCGAAGTATCCATACCGCCGATATCGATAAGGCCGATCGCGACACTCCACCGATTCATCATGATTTATCGGCAGCGTGAATTGCACGCTGATGCAACCAAATGACAATCCCGACTGCCACACTACAGAACACGATGATGGCCACCGGTAGTGAGATCGCACCGGCAGCCAGCCAGGTGACTGATGCCCATAACAATGCCCATAGCAACGCCCATAACAACAGCATTGGCAGAATCCTCACAGCAAAGTAGCGCTCACGGACCTGTGTATGGGTATCTCGTCGAAGCTTTTGTTGCAATTGCTCAACGGCGTTATCTGACTGATCAAACTCCATCTGCACGGCCTCAGTGCATCTCAAATGCAGGTTCATAGTTGGCGTAATGCGGCACATAAACCCCCCAATAAAAACTGGCCAAAGCAATATCGATCGCCGCGATGCCAATCACAAAGGGTAGTACCCGACCGCGTACCTGAGTCGCTTCTAGTAATGAGACTGTGCGAGACTGTTCATCGTGCAAAGGTGACTGGGCGATCTGCATCTGCGACGTCTCAAGTGCCATCGGGGGAACCGCCATCGGTGTGCTTGCTTGACCTATGGGTGCAGCGAGAACGCCACAGCAGCCGGCGAGAAATATCCATTTTTTCATCAAACTTACTCCTGTTTTTATCGATGCCATCCGTCTAAAAATGGCCTGAAGATCGGTACCTAAGCGCGGAGGCAAGACAGCGACCTGACCGTTAGCGTGTCAAATGTACAGTTGCTCTGCCACGTCAGTGGCGAGCACAATTCAACACTGGCGGGTTTGGATCAGAAACAAAGCGAGGACATCACCATGCACGTGAAGCGAGTGGCTGGCGCACTGGGTGCCGAATTAAAAGCAGTCAATTTAGGAGAAGGCTTCGATACCGAACTCGCGCAAACACTGCGCGCCTTGCTGAATGAGCACGAGGTGCTCTTTTTGCGTGATCAATCGATTACTCCTGCTGACCAAAAAGCGCTTGCTGAAATTTTTGGACCGCTACAGACCCATCCTGCTTATCAGACTGTTGAGGGCTTACCTGAGGTCATGATTCTTGAAAGCACTCGAGAAAATCCCTCTAAAATCGAGCAATGGCATTCCGATATGACCTTCCGGGCACACCCACCCTCCGTAACAGTGCTCCGCGGAATGACCATTCCAGAGATCGGTGGCGACACCTTGTTTGCCAGTATGACCGCGGCATACGATGGACTCTCAGCAGGCATGCAACGCTATCTGACTGACTTGGTGGCCGTGCATGATTTTAGCCATGGCTTTAAGGAGAGTCTGAGCGCACCCGGTGGTCGTGAGCGACTCGCCGATGCGGTCTCTGCCAATCCGCCCACTCGTCACCCTGTCATTCAGACCCACCCAGAAACGGGCAAAAAAGTCTTGTTTGTGAATCCGCTATTTACCACTCATATCGAAGGCTTACCGCCACTGGAATCGAGCGAGATGCTGCAGTTTCTCTGGCGCCATGCCAGTCTCCCCGAGTTTACCTGCCGATTTCAGTGGCAGACCGATTCTCTAGTGCTGTGGGATAACCGCAGCACCCAGCACAAGCCCATTAACGATTTTTTCCCGGCAACACGGCGTCTCCATCGCGTGGTCAGCGAAGGAGATCGGCCCTACTGAATTGGACTAGCAGATCACTGTGGGTATCACGATGAAGCACCTACCCAGTCAGCCATAGCAGACACTTTTGCTCCCCGATGATCACTTCGTGTCAACAGACTAGTCGCTCAGCGCCTCCAGCGAAAACGGTGCCGGATCAGTTCACTGCTCCTGCTCACGAATAGTGGCGACGTAATGCTCAACCTCACGTTTGACCATGGGGGCAAACAAGTACAGGGCCAGAATATTAGGCACCGCAATTAAGAAGACCATCGCATCAGAAAAGTCGAGCACCGCTGACAGCTCGAGCATGCAACCCAGCGCAATAAAACCGCAAAAAACCAGTTGGAAGATCAGCGCGCGGAAGCGGCCCTCTCCGACTAAATAAGTCCACCCTTTCAGCCCGTAGTAAGACCACGCGAGGGTGGTTGAAAACGCAAACAGTAAGGCCGCAATGGCAATCACGTAGGGCGCCCACGCAAAGTGCCAAGCAAATGCTGCTGACGTTAATTCAATGCCTGCCAGACCCGAGCCCATTAAGTTATGGGGCATTGCGGTGGTGAGAATCACCAGCGAGCTCAACGAACAAATCACCACCGTATCGATAAATGGCTCAAGTAATGCGGTAATGCCCTCTGACGCGGGGGCCTCTGTTTTCACCGCAGCATGTGCGATGGATGCCGAACCGATTCCCGCTTCGTTCGAGAATAACGCACGCTGAAAGCCGATAATCACTGCGCCCAGCGCGCCACCCGATGCCGCCTGGCCAGTGAATGCCTCAGAGACGACCAGCTGCAGCGCCCCCGGCAGGTGCTCAGCACTCAGCGTAATGACAATCACA
>CAJQKG010000052.1 GCA_905478845.1 uncultured Luminiphilus sp. | reverse complement strand
CTGCGGGCACCGGTGGACGATTTCTTTGAGTCGGTCATGGTGAACGCCGAGAACCCCACTGAGCGGCTCAACCGGTTGCGGTTGTTGGGGGCCTTACGCGCGTTATTTACACAGTTGGCTGATTTAGCACTGTTGTCCTCGGGCTCAGAATGAGCGCCGACGCGCTATTTTGGGCCGGCCTTGCCACCGCGATCGGCGTTGGATTGGCACTATGCTTAGTGGCGCTGCAGCGAAGACGGGCTGAGTTAACCGAGTCACAGCAAGCGTTCACCACACAGATCACCGAGACCGCAGTGGCTCACGAAAGAAATGCCCAACTCCAAGCGGAGGTGTCGCAGTTACAACACACACTGGCGACTCTCCAGGCAGACCTTAGTGCACAGACTGCCACGCTCACGGAGCGCGAAGCCAACCATCAAAACCAAATGAAATGGGCAGAGTCCTCTCGTACGGCACTGAAAGCAGAGTTAGAGAGTATCGGTCAAAAATTACTGTCGGCCTCGGGAAAAACGCTTGAGACCACCAACCAAAAAAGTCTCGATAGCCTTCTCAAACCGTTGGGCGAAAAAATTGACCAGTTCCAAACGCGAGTCAATCAGGTACACACCGATATGGTACGCAACAGCGCTTCACTGTCTGAGCAGGTGAAACACCTAGAGTCAGTTGGGCTATCGATGTCGGGGGAAGCTAATAATCTCACTCGCGCACTCAAAGGGGACAAAAAATTAGTCGGGAACTGGGGCGAGGCGCAACTCGAAAAAACACTGGAGCTCGCGGGGCTTCGACGCGGCGAGCACTTTGATGCGCAAGTGGCATTTCGTGATGAACGCGGTGATAAGTACCTGCCCGATTTCATCATACGACTACCTCAGGGCAAAAACCTGATTGTGGATAGTAAAGTGTCGCTGGTTGATTATGAGCGCGCCGTCGCGGCGGTGTCTGATGCTGAGCGTATCGTGTCCCTCGAAGCCCACGCGAAAGCAGTCAAACAACATATCGACTCCCTCTCGGCCAAAGATTACGCCAACCTCCCCGGTGTGGAGAGCCCCGATTTTGTACTGATGTTCATGCCCGTAGAACCCGCATATATCGAAGTGATGCGAAGTCAACGAGAGTTATTTAATTACGGCTATCAAAAGAATGTAGTGCTGGTGTCACATACGACGCTCATGCCGATCCTGCGCACCGTTGCTAATTTATGGATGATTGAACACGGTAACCGCGAAGCGCAAGAAATCAGCTCACGGGCAGGCGATATCTACAATACGGTATGCTTACTGGGCGAACGACTATATGCCCTAGGCGCCTCTATTTCGACAACCGCTAACAAATACAATGACGCCTTGAAAGCGGTTCAAGGCAAGCAGGGCTTGGTCGGCAAGGTGGCCCGTTTTCAATCCTTATCGCAACGGGCCAACAAAGATTTTCCGAAAACACTCGCCCCCATCGACCCCGATATTGATCGGGTAGAGTTGCCCGATACCGCGCATTCGTTGCCAGACCCCGACGAACACTAAGCGTCTCCGCGAGGACTAAATATCGAGGTTTGCCACCGCTAAGGCATTCTGCTCAATGAATTCGCGCCGAGGCTCAACATCATCACCCATTAGGGTCGAAAACATTTGATCCGCGACAATCGCGTCTTCAATGGTCACTTGCAGCATGCGCCGAGCGTCCGGATCCATTGTCGTTTCCCACAACTGGCCTGGATTCATTTCCCCTAGGCCCTTGTAACGTTGGATTGAAAACCCTTTACGCGCCTCCGCTAGTAACCATTCAAGGCCGGTTGCAAAGTCTTGCGTCTCGTGTCGCTTATCTCCCCGCTGGAAGTAACCATCCTCATCGATCAAGTTATTGAGCTGATCGCCAAGGGCTCTCAACGCGAGATATTCGGGTGAGCTGAAAAAGCCGCGGCCTAGGATGGTGTCACTTGCGACACTATGCGCTGTGCGCCTCACCACAGGATAGAACAGGCCTCTCTCCGGGTCTTGGCGCACAAAAACCTCAAATGACACCGTCTTATCCTTAATTGTTAGTAAGCGCTCACTTAGCTTGGACGCGAATTTTTGTACGGCCTCCTCGTCATTTAGTGCGTCAACCAGCAATGAGTCGATCGACATTAACGGCCACAACACATCACGCGGATAGACCCGCGCCAGCCGGTCAATATCAGTGGCCACCCGCTGATAAGCCTCAACCAAACCAGCCAACGACGTGCCAGACAGCGGCGGTGCCTCTGCGTTTTGAAAAATCGCCGCGTCTTCCAGCGCGGATTGAGTGAGATACTCATCCAGCGCTGCCTCGTCTTTGAGGTAACGGCTTTGCTTGCCACGCGTCAATTTATAGAGCGGCGGTTGAGCGATAAAAACATGTCCACGCTCAATCAACTCTCGCATCTGCCGAAAGAAGAAGGTCAACAACAGTGTCCGAATATGCGAGCCGTCAACATCGGCGTCGGTCATAATAATAATGCTGTGGTAACGAAGCTTATCCGGGTCAAATTCATCCTTACCCACGCTGCACCCAAGTGCCGTCACCAAATTACCGATTTCTGCCGAGCCCAGCATTTTATCAAACCGAGCCCGCTCCACATTCAAAATCTTACCCTTTAGCGGCAGTATCGCCTGCGAGCGACGGTTTCGGCCCTGCTTGGCAGACCCTCCCGCCGAGTCACCCTCGACCAAGTAAATCTCACTCAGCGCCGGATCTCGCTCCTGGCAGTCCGCTAATTTCCCCGGCAACCCGGCAATATCTAAGGCGCCTTTACGACGGGTCATCTCGCGCGCTTTTCGCGCCGCTTCCCGCGCCCTCGCAGCGTCGATCATCTTACCGACGACGATTTTTGCGTCGCTCGGATTTTCCAGCAGGTAATCATTGAAAAACTGGCCCATAGCCTGTTCGACCGCGGTTTTCACCTCACTCGACACCAATTTGTCTTTCGTTTGGGAAGAAAACTTGGGGTCAGGCACCTTGACCGACACGATGGCAGTTAACCCTTCACGCGCATCATCGCCCGTCGTTGACACCTTGTCTTTCTTTCCAAGCCCTTCTTTTTCAATGTAATTATTGAGGCAGCGCGTTAAAGCGGCGCGAAATCCTGCCAGGTGCGTGCCCCCATCCCGCTGTGGAATATTATTGGTGTAACAGTACAACCCCTCTTGGAAGCCATCGTTCCACTGAAGCGCCACTTCCACCTCAACGCCCTCGTCGGCTTCTGCCTGAAAGTGGCAAATCTTAGCAACCGCGGTTTTATTTTGATTCAGAAACTCAACAAAGGCTTTCAATCCCCCCTCATATGCGAACAACTCTTCTTCGCCCGATCGTTCGTCTTTTAGTAAAATCCTGACGCCACTATTGAGGAAGGCCAGCTCGCGTAAACGTTTAGCCAGCACAGCGTAATGAAACACAATATTGTTGAAGGTTTGTGGTGAGGGCGTAAAACGCACCGCAGTACCCGTATCAGTGGTCTCTCCCACCACCTGTAACGGCGCATCCGGCACCCCATGAGTATAAATCTGCTCAAACAGCTGGCCTTTTCGTCGAATGGTAAGCTGTAAGGTGGATGACAGCGCATTCACCACAGAAACACCCACCCCGTGCAAACCGCCGGATACCTTGTAGGTATTGTCGTCAAACTTACCGCCAGCGTGAAGCACCGTCATAATGACCTCTGCCGCAGACACGCCTTCTTCGTGCTGTTCGGTGGGAATCCCTCGTCCGTTATCAGACACGGTGACCGATTCGTCGGGATGAATAACGATATCAATTTGGCTGCAGTGCCCAGCCAACGCCTCGTCAATGCTGTTGTCCACCAACTCGAAGACCATATGGTGCAAACCGGTGCCATCATCGGTGTCGCCGATATACATTCCAGGCCGCTTGCGGACCGCGTCCAAGCCTTTCAGCACCTTAATACTGGATGAGTCGTAGTCTTGTGTGCCAGCGTCTTCTGTTACGTTGTTATCTGCCATAAAGAACCTGTCTTTTTAGTAGCATCTCAATTGTGCACCCGTTTAGGGGGTGCGCCCTTCACCCTATTAACACCCTATTAACACCGGGATATCACGCCTTGTTCCACGTGGAACAACTCAAGGGGGTGCCCCCCCCATGCCGCCTCCAACGATCCACGGTCGACAGCGGTTAACAATACTTGCCGCTGGGCACCCAACTCAGTGCATACCGCCGCGCGGTGGGCCTGATCAAGCTCTGCCGGCAAATCGTCAATCAAGTAAAAAGGGGCCCTGTGTGATAACGCCTCGATTAACTGGCCCTGCGCCAACTTGATCGCCACAAACATTAACTTCATTTGCCCTCTCGACAACACCTCCGACACCAACACACCGTCCCGGGTTAGCTTGATGTCGGCCCTGTGCGGACCCACCCGCGTAAACCCTTGGATCTTGTCCGTTTGCGCACTTTTATCGAGCGCGGCAGCCAACGTCTCGCGTCGATCCCAGCCAGGCCGAAAGGCCAGCTCAACACCCCGTAAGTCATCAGACAGTTGTGGTGCTATTTCGCAGAGCTTTTCACCCAACTGCGTCGCCACCGCCGCTCTCACCGCGGTCAACTGCTCGCCCGTTTGCGCCAACTCCTCCCGCCAGGCGCTGTCTCCATCGAGTATACCACGGCGAAGCCCTGCATTACGCTGACGAATCGCCTGTGCGTAGCGGCGCCAAACCGCCAAAAAACCCTGTTCCACGTGGAACAATGTGCCATCCAACAGGCGGCGGCGGCCCTCGGGAGGGCCTGTCAACAAACCCAACCCATCCGTCTCTACGAGTATAAGTGGTAACTGCTGCGCTAGATCTGACAACGACGGCACCGGCTCACCCTCTAGTCTCGCCTTGGCGCCTCCATCACGATATTTCTCAATACCCATTGTCAGGCTCCGCCCCTGTTCACTCAAGCGCCCCACCACACGACAAAACTCTGCGCCATGTTGGATCATGGGCCGAGATTGATGCGTTCTAAAAGAGCGTCCCACCCCCAATAAGTAGATGGCCTCAAGAAAACTGGTTTTACCGGAGCCATTAGCGCCGAATAATGCCGTCGCACCCGCCGAGAGTGGCACTTTCACACCCGAGAGGTTTCGAACACCCTCAACCTCGACATACTCCAGCATAGATGTTTATCGGTCTCGACTAGAGCCGCATCGGCATCACCACGTACAGCATTTCAGGCTCTTGATCCGTCGGCGGCTCGGCCTGCTCTAGTAACGCCGAGCTGGCCTCATCAGAGAGGGATAACCGCACACCGGATTGACTCAGCACCGACAACACATCCAGCAGATAACTGACATTAAAACCAATCTCCAGCTCTCCCCCCGAATACTGCACTGCCACGACCTCTTCCGCCTGCTCTTGTTCCGGGTTATTGGCCGTAATTTCTAAGGTGTTATCCGATAACTTCAACCTCACACCACGATACTTTTCGTTCGATAAAATTGCGGTTCGGGTAAACGCTTGCTTCAGATCCGCCCGATCACCCACCACCGCTTTATCGGGAGATTTCGGGATTACGCGCTCATAATCGGGGAACTTGCCGTCAACTAGCTTCGAAGTGAAGGTAAACTGCTCGTTTGATGCGCGAAGATGGTTGCTGCCTATCGACAGCTGCAAGGGCGCAACGCCCTCTAACAGCCGAGACAGCTCCAGCACGCCCTTGCGAGGAATAATGACACCCGCATCCGCCACATCCACTCGCTCTGGCGCCGTTGCCAGTGCCAGACGGTGGCCGTCAGTCGCCACCATACGAAGCCGGCCACCGAGCACCTCTAAATACAAGCCGTTCAAATAATATCGAACGTCTTGCTGCGCCATCGCAAAAGCGGTGCCATCAATCAAGCGCTTCATTAAAGACTGACTTAACGCCAGACTGATCGTGCCAGCGCCCCCCTCTACCGAGGGGAAATCCGCTGCCGGTAATGTGGACAACGTGAAGCGGCTGCGGCCCGCTTTCACTGTTGCCTTTCCGGCCTCTACAGAGAGTTCTATGTTAGAACCCTCTGGGAGTGATTTGCAGATATCGACAAACTTTCTAGCGGGCACCGTGACCTCACCGTCAACACCGGGCGCATCGAGCTCTACCCGCCCCACCAGCTCAACCTCCAGATCGGTACCCGTTAACGACAGCGTTGTACCCTCTAACACCAGCAACACGTTCGATAAAATGGGCAACGTTTGGCGTCTTTCGACCACCCCCGCAACCAAATTCAATGGCTTAATCAAGTTGTCGCGGGCGATGGAGAATTTCATGGCATTGAACTCAACAGTTGAAATAGACAGTGATAGACACGATAACAGATCAAAGGCCAGACTCGCGTCACGTTGTTAAAGACCGCAACAAATTTTGATAGTCTTCACTGATGTCCGAATTGTCATCTCGCAGCTCTTTGATTTTGCGGCAGGCATGTAAAACGGTTGTGTGGTCACGGCCTCCAAAGGCGTCCCCAATCTCCGGCAAACTATGGCGAGTCAGCTCTTTTGACAGCGCCATCGCAACCTGCCTAGGCCGCGCAACGGAACGATTGCGGCGCTTAGATAATAGGTCCGCCACCTTGATTTTATAATACTCAGCCACTTTTTTCTTAATGTTATCCAGTGAGATCTGCTTATCCTGCAGCGCCAACAGGTCCTTTAGGCTGTCTTTTATCAACTCAATATCAAAAGGCCTACCCGTAAAATTAGCACTTGCAATCACTCGTTTTAAGGCGCCTTCCAGTTCACGAACATTAGAACGTATTCGCTGGGCAATAAAAAAGGCCGCATCTGGCGCGAGCGCAATGTGGCTTTGCTCTGCCTTCTTCATCAGGATCGCCACGCGTGTCTCTAAATCAGGCGGCTCCACCGCCACCGTCAACCCCCACCCAAACCGAGACTTCAAACGCTCTTCCACGCCGTCAATTTCTCTCGGGTAGCGGTCGCAAGTTAAAATCATTTGCTGCCCGCCCTCCAGCAGGGCATTAAAGGTATGAAAAAACTCCTCTTGAGACCGGTCTTTGTTCGCAAAAAACTGAATATCGTCAATGAGCAGCGCATCAACCGAACGATAAAACCGTTTAAAATCATTGATGGCGTTTAACTGCAATGCCTTCACCATATCGCCAACAAACCGCTCAGAGTGTAGGTACACAATTTTCGCGTCGGGATTGCGCCGCCGCATCGCATTACCCACCGCATGCATCAAGTGAGTCTTCCCAAGCCCGACACCGCCATACAAAAAGAGCGGATTATAGGAATCCCCTGGGTGCTCAGAAACTTGCTGTGCCGCTGCCAGCGCCAACTGATTGCTTTTCCCTTCGACAAACCGCTCAAAGGTATATCCCTCCACCAAGTTAGAGGGCGATACGGATGCCGCTGGACTGGGTTTTCTGGCCGCCGCGTAAGCCAATAGCCCGGTTGAAGCCACTGCAGGCGCCTCTGTGGGGGGGGGAACCGCTTGAGGGGATGTCGCCACAACACCGCCAACTACCGTCACGGACACCTGCGCAGAGGCTGGAGCCACAATATCCAGTAAGTAGGTGGCGATCATCGGCACATACTTTTCAGTGACAAAATCCCTAATAAACCGATTAGGTGCCGACAATACCAACCCAGACCCCTGCCATTGCGCCTGCAACGGCCGAATCCAGGTATTAAATTGCTGCTGAGGGATATCGCCACCAATGCGATTCAAACAGTGTTCCCAAGGGTCGGTTAGAGGCTGAAGCGCGGCCAATTTGCGGTCTCCTAAACAGTAGAAAATGTCAGTAAAGCGGGTGCCTGAATCAAGCCAACGCAACCGGAGCCTTGATCCAACCCTCGGCTTACCCACTTAAGCGACCCACAGTTATCCACACCAAAAATCCCTTATCAACACCTTTTTTGTCGATAAAAATCAATGTTTTATGGTTTTTTTTATGGCCTAGTGGATCAAAAACAAGTTTGCAAGTTTATTTTTATTGGGTTGTGGGTAAGCTGTTAGTATCGTTTTATGAACCTGTGTCTTGTGGGGGTTGCGTCACCTCGCACCCACTCGCGTGCGAATACATGTAGCGAGCGCTTACTAACAAGCAGGGCGCCGTTATCATTATGGGGGGGTCGCCCACGCCGGTCGGCCGAAAGGCCGTCAGTTACGCCGCTTACCGGTGGAGCATTTATTTTTCTAGTGGGGCTTAACAGCACCCGTGAGCATCTGCTTGGGTCTTGCCAAGCCCGCCGGCTACTCCTATAATCCGCGCCCGATCACGGTTTGACCGACTCTGACGTAGCGC
>CAJQKG010000051.1 GCA_905478845.1 uncultured Luminiphilus sp. | reverse complement strand
CACCAAATTTGAGTTTGGCTATGTCACTGACAAACGGGGCGATGAAAAACTGATTTATATGGATGAAGTTGGCACCCCCGATTCATCGCGCATCTGGGATGCCGCGAGCTATGCCAACGGCGAAATTGTCGAAAACTCCAAAGAGGGATTCCGCCAGCTGTTGCTCAACTATTTTCCCGACCCCGATATTCTGTTAGATAAAAACCGTATGCCTGAGCGCACTGCACTGGCGCGTGATACTGAGTTACCGCAAGCTGTAATGATGGCGGTTTCCGACACTTATACTGGCATCGCGGAAAAGATCACCGGCCAAAAAGTCACCCTGTCAGAAGACCCCAAAGCAGAGATTATTGCCATTCTCGCCGAGCAGTATAATTTGATTAAGTGACCTGATTGATCACCTCAGAACAGTCTTAACACTCGACAATATTAACTGGCACCTCAAGGACATGAGTTGCCAGCCCCCCTCTAGAAGTCTCCTTGTAGCGTACGTGCATATCCTGCCCAGTCTTACGCATCGTTTGAATTACCTTATCCAGCGAAACAAAGTGCACGCCATCACCACGCAAGGCGATGCGAGCCGCGTGAATCGCCTTGACCGAGCCCATTGCATTGCGCTCGATACAGGGTACCTGCACCAAACCGC
Organism: uncultured Luminiphilus sp.; assembly: GCA_905478845.1. Lineage (GTDB taxonomy): Bacteria > Pseudomonadota > Gammaproteobacteria > Pseudomonadales > Halieaceae > Luminiphilus. Next base: position 2,600 of record CAJQKG010000051.1, on the reverse strand, counting down.
CAATCGGATCGCAGGTAAGACCTAAATTGTGCTCCATGCCGATCTCGGCAGCGTTTTCTACCTGGGCTGGCGTACCCCCCATCACTTCAGCCAGTGCCCCCGCCGCCATTGAGCACGCCGAACCCACCTCGCCCTGACAGCCGACCTCGGCGCCACTTATCGACGCATTCTTTTTGTAGAGCATGCCAATAGCGGCCGCGGTGAGTAAAAATTTCACTACTCCCTCAGCCGTCGCAGTGGGGACAAAGCGCATATAGTAGTGCAACACTGCAGGGATAATACCTGCCGCGCCATTGGTCGGCGCTGTCACTATCCGTCCACCAGCGGCATTCTCTTCATTCACCGCCAGTGCATAGAGCGTCACCCAATCGAGGACCGAGAGTGGATCGGACATCGCGGCTTCAGGACGACTCAATAACTGTTGGTGCAACTCTCTGGCTCTTCGCCGCACATTTAAACCACCGGGAAGAATACCGCCATTATTCATTCCGTTGGCGACACAGGATTGCATAACCGACCATAGGTTTAACAAACCCTCGCGCACTTGCTGCTCAGTGCGCCAGGTTTTTTCATTCTCCATCATCAGCTGTGAAATACTCATTTGGTGCTGTTCGCAGAGTGTCAGCAGTTCGCTGGCAGAATCAAAAGGATAGGCAACCGAGCTGCTATCTTCGATCAGACAGTCCTGCTCAGCGGCACTCTCATCGACAACAAAACCACCTCCCACTGAGTAGTAATTCTTGCGACTAATGACCTCTGAGTTGTTATTAAAGGCCGTAAAAATCATTCCGTTAGAGTGAAATGGCAGTGTCTTTCTGCGATGTAAAAGCACGTCAGTCTCGACATTAAAAGCAATAGACTGGCTATCGGACTGCGTGGCTAAAAGTGTGATTGACCCACCCTCTCGAATCGCGGTGACGCGCTCGGCTATGCTTGGAACATCGACGGATTCGGGCTGCTCCCCCTCAAGCCCCAGCAACACCGCTTTGGCCGTGCCGTGACCTTTTCCGGTAGCGCCAAGCGAACCGTACATCTCCGCCTGGACTCGCATCACATCATGCAGCAGACCACTGTCGTAGAGCGATTCAACGAACAGACGCGCCGCGCGCATCGGGCCAACCGTATGTGAACTTGACGGTCCAATACCAACGCTAAATAGATCAAATGTGCTAATCGCCATAATCGAGAAAAACCCTCCGCTGTTTGACTGTGTTATACAACTATCTGCTCCATGACTATAGCCTCATTATTTGGGCTGATAGCACTTTAGTGTAAAATTGTTCAACACTTGCCAGATGCTTACCTGCGACGCCCCGATACCTGATTGATCAAATTCTACGTTGATTTGATTTCACAGCTTCACTGGGTGTAGGATCAAGAAAAATAATAATTATAAAGTCGACAAAAATAATGAAAACCTATCAGCTAGACCACCCAGACTTGGGCCCGATTTCCTATTCAGATAAAAAACGTTACCTGTGGATAACCTCATGTTTGATGCCGGCCTTCCCGCTGATGGGCGTTTTCTTTTATGAGCGCACCGGTGCCGAATGGATGCTCGCCCTGCCGTTGATGATCAACTATCTGATTCTGCCAGCTCTCGATTGGTTGATTGGCAGCGACGCAAACAATCCTCCGGAAGAGCTCGTTCCGCAGCTTGAAGCGGACCACTATTACCGTATTCTCACCTGTCTCACCGTACCCATGCACTTTGTGGTGCTCATTGCACTAGCCTACGTCGTTGGCACCAATGATCTCAGCCCTTGGTCAATACTGGTCACGGCAATTATTGCCGGGGGCTACAGTGGTCTCGGCATTAACACGGCCCATGAGTTAGGGCACAAGCAGACAGCGATTGAGCAATTTATGGCTAAGCTGGCACTGGCTGTGCCGGCTTATGGGCATTTCTGCGTTGAACATAACCGTGGGCATCATGTACTGGTGGCAACAGCGGATGATCCTGCGAGCTCGCGCATGGGCGAATCCATTTATGCCTTTGTGCTGCGAGAGATTCCGGGCACTATGGTGCGTGGCTGGAATCTTGAAAAATCCAGACTCAACAAAAAGGGGGTTAGCACCTGGTCGATAAACAATGAAATTTTACAATCCTATTTAATTAGTCTGATTTTACAAGGTAGCCTGATTTACCTGTTTGGCTGGGTGATGTTGCCGTTTCTGGCGATTCATAATGTCTGGGCCTGGTTCCAGCTCACCTCGGCCAACTATATCGAGCACTACGGTCTGCTGCGCACACGTCAGGAAAACGGTCGCTATGAACGCTGTCAACCACACCATTCCTGGAATGCGAATTATATTATGAGCAACCTGGCACTGTTCCATCTGCAGCGCCACTCTGATCATCACGCCAACCCCGTGCGCCGCTATCAAAGTCTTCGCAACTTCAAGGATATCCCCGAGCTGCCCAATGGTTACTACGGCATGTACCTACTCGCCTATATTCCTTGGCTCTGGTATCGCGTTATGGATAAGCGCGTTCTCGCGTTACCCCATATTCAGGGTGACCTTGCCAAGGTCAATATATGCCCAAGCCGACGCGAGGCGATTCACCAACGCTATGGTCAAGAGCACCTAACTACTTA
>CAJQKG010000050.1 GCA_905478845.1 uncultured Luminiphilus sp. | reverse complement strand
GGGGCCAGCTTCAGTCCGGAGGGGTTACCCCCGGGCAAGGTCGCGCATTATACGTACCGGCCGAAGCCGCGCAAGTCTTTTTTTAAAAAAGTTTCAACGCCTTAATTTGGCGGGCCATTTCTGGCCGCAAGGCGTAATGCGGAGGCGAAGATTAACAATCCATTTAGCCCGCCGCAAGGACAACTTTGGTTAATGATACTGCCGACGCACTCGCCAGGCTAGAAGCCCTCCCAGCACCGCCCCATATAGGAGTGCCTCCCCCCAATCAGAACGCGCTAACCAGAATAAATGCAGCCATGCCAGCACCGCAGCGGGGTAGATTAAGCGATGTAGCTGGCGCCAGCTGCGCCCTAACGCTTTGCGGGCACGATGCGTTGAGGTCAGCGCCAACGGCAATAGCGCGAGCCAAGCGGTAAAACCCACCAGCACATAAGGCCTGTCTTGCAATTCCTCTAACAGGAGCGTCGCACTCCAGCCCACATAGACCTGCGCAAAGAGTAAAAGATGAAGGCTGACGTACAAAAAGACGCACAAACCCAGCATTCGCCGGTATCGGAACAAGCCAGGCCAGCCCCATTTGGCCATCGGCGTCGCCAGCAGTACCACCGCCAAACCGCGCAAAGCCCATTCTCCGGTCCCCTGCATGAGCAGTTTCGCAGGATCCGGTCCTAACTGGTCGTGCATTAACGCCCACAGCAACCAACCGAGTGGACTCAAGCACAGCAAGGCAATGCACGTGGACCGCAGCCAGGACGGTATCAGCCGGGCAGATCTCACTGCCTGTCGCGACCACTCCAACGGATCCGACCCGTTCAGACGTCTACCCTCAGTAGTCACGCCTCAGATCCATACCTTTATATAAATCCGCCACCTGCTCTGCGTAGCCATTAAACGGCAGTGTCCGCACCCGATTGGGTTTGAACACAGAGGACGGCAGCTTTCGCTCATAACCCTGTGACCAGCGCGGATGATCCACATCAGGGTTCACATTGGCATAAAAACCGTACTCGGCGGGCTGCAAGGTTTGCCAACTGGTTCGCGGCTGCGTATCCGTAATATTAATTTCAACGATCGACTTGATACTCTTAAAGCCATACTTCCAAGGCACCACGAGCCTGACAGGCGCGCCGTTTTGATGCGGTAATGTCTTGCCATAGAGCCCTACCGCGATAAACGCGAGTGGGTGCATGGCCTCATCGAGCCGCAGCCCCTCCACGTAAGGCCAGTCGATCACACCGGTAAACGAGCGGGTACCCCGCATTTCGCTGCGACGATAGAGCGTCTTGAATTCGACAAAGCGCCCTTCTGCCTTTGGCTCAAAGCGCCGCAACAAGTCAGATAGCGGGAATCCCACCCAAGGCACCACCATGGACCAGGCCTCGACGCAACGAAAACGATAAATCCGCTCTTCCAGATCAAACCCAGTCAATAAATCTTCGAGGTGCAGCTCCCCCGGCTGATTCACGAGTCCTCCGACCTTCACACTCCATGGATCAATCGTCATGCTCTCTGCATAGCGTGCAGGGTCGTCCTTATCCGTCCCGAACTCATAGAAATTATTATAGGTGGTCACCGCTTTAAAAGGCGTTAGCTCATCCTCGAGGGACCGATCGACGGTTGGCGCATAAGCCAACGCTTGGGTGGCAGCCTGCGCCCGAGGTAGTGAGCTTGCGAGCGCGGCGGAGGCAAACCCACCCGCCGACTTCATCACATTACGGCGATTTAAAAAAATGGACTCAGGGGTGATCTCTGAGGAATGAATCGATGGGTCAGTGTAAATCGTCTTTGTCATGGTTCTCTTCGCCCTCTTGGCTGCGCGGGGTATCGGTCTGCCGGAGATGCTGCATCGGGCCCGACAGGGCATACACGACCGACAGCAACCAAATCACGAGCGGCGGATCTAAGGCGATCAGAGCCACCACGGCGACAACCAGTAACATTCTGACAAAAGGCACTCGTCGATCAAAGCTGACTGATTTAAAGCTTGAGTAAGGAAAGCGCGAGATCATCAAAAAGCCTAACGCGGTTAAGGACAGCGCATGCACCCAGTCCAATGCAGGCCCCGACCATCCGTGGGTCTGGCTCATCCAGACCAAGGTTGCCACGCTGGCTGCTGCAGCGGGACTGGCCAGACCGGTAAAGTGCGTCGTGTCATCGTTTTGCATCTGGGCATTAAAGCGGGCCAGCCGCAAGGCGGCGCATGCTGCATAAATAAACGCCGCCACCCAGCCCACCTTGCCGAGACCCGTTAGCGCCCAATTAAAGGTTAACAAGGCAGGGGCCAGGCCAAAGCTCACCATATCGGACAAGCTGTCGTATTGCGCGCCAAAGGCGCTGCTCGTGCCGGTAAGGCGGGCCACCCGGCCATCTAGTCCGTCAAACAACATCGCCACTAAAATCGCCACCGCCCCGGCATAAAAATCACCCTGCATACCGGCAATAATCGCGTAAAACCCGCAAAATAGTGCGCCAGAGGTGAATAAGTTGGGTAGCAAAAAGATGCCCTTTGCGCGCGGCGAATTGTGCGTATCGCGCTCCTCATAGTCGCCCACTAGGCTCGCTAAGGGCGCCTCAATTTGCTCAGCGGCGCGCGCCAACTCGTCACTATCTGGTGTCTGTCCCGTGTTGGACATCATGTACTCTCCACTGCGCCATTTTGGCGTGTCTCTGACAAATTGTAACAGCGGCGTTTACCCGGAGCACGATGTCCGACACAATACGCCTCCTTTTTTTCAGGTCCCGGATCGAGGTATTACCAGTGAGCAACTACTTCAACTCTCTTCCACTCCGCACTCAGCTGCAAGAGCTGGGCAAATGCCGCTTCATGGACTCCAGCGAGTTCGAAGCCGGGATCACCCCACTTGCCGGCAAAACGCTGGTCATTATCGGCTGTGGCGCACAAGGCTTCAATCAGGGCCTCAACCTGCGCGACAGCGGTCTTAATGTGTCCTATGCATTGCGCAAAGAGGCCATTGAAGAGCAACGTCCGTCTTGGGTAAAGGCCACTGAGGCCGGTTTTCAAGTCGGCACTTATGACGAGATGGTGCCGAGTGCCGATATGGTGCTGAACCTAACACCGGACAAACAACACACTGCTGTGGTGACAGCGGTAATGCCCTTGATGAAAGAAGGCGCCTGCCTGTCTTACTCCCACGGCTTCAATATTGTCGAAGAAGGTATGAAGATCCGTGAGGATCTGACTGTCATTATGGTGGCGCCCAAGTGCCCAGGGACTGAGGTAAGGGAAGAGTACCTGCGTGGCTTCGGTGTCCCCACACTGATCGCGGTTCACCTCGAAAATGACCCAGAAGGCAAGGGTCTCGAACTCGCAAAGGCTTATGCGGCGGGTACCGGCGGGCACCGCGCCGGCGTTCTAGAGTCTTCTTTTATCGCCGAGGTGAAATCTGACCTCATGGGCGAGCAAACGATTCTCTGCGGCATGCTGCAAACGGGCTCGCTACTGTGCTTCGACCGCATGGTTGAACTCGGCATCGAACCTGCTTACGCCGCAAAACTAGTGCAATACGGCTGGGAAACCGTGACCGAAGGACTTAAACAAGGCGGCATTACTAACATGATGGACCGCCTATCCAACCCCGCCAAAATTCGCGCCTTTGATCTCGCCGAACAAATGAAGGGCACGCTGCGTCCTTTATTTGAAAAGCATCAGGACGACATTATTTCGGGACACTTCTCCAGCACCATGATGGCCGATTGGGCTGCCGGCGATGCTAATTTGCTGCAATGGCGTGCCGAGACCAATGGGACGCCCTTTGAGCTGCAGGACATTACCGAGGAGCCGATTGACGAGCAGACTTATTACGATCAAGGGATATTGATGATCGCTATGGTCAAAGCCGGAGTCGAACTCGCCTACGAGACAATGGTATCGGCCGGCATCATCGAAGAGTCGGCTTATTACGAATCACTGCATGAGACCCCTTTAATCGCCAATACCATCGCACGAAAAAAACTATACGAAATGAATGTCGTCATCTCCGATACCGCGGAATACGGCTGCTACCTCTTCGACCAGGCAGCGCGGCCACTGCTGAAGGCATTTGTCTCCAGCTTGGGCAGCGACGTCATGGGTGAGGGGATGGGCAGCGGCATCGCGGTCGACAACCGGCGATTAATTGACGTGAACGCCGCTATTCGCTCGCACTCAGTCGAGGACGTAGGGGCTCGGTTGCGCGGCTACATGACTGGCATGAAGGCGATTACGTCACCACAATAAGATAGCGTGACGACGGGTTGTCCTTACTTAATGCGTTCTATTAGCAGAATGCCATTGATAGGCGGACAACCGGTCGTTAGACTGTCGCCCTCTTAAACTTCAACAGCACCCATCAGGAAATCCTATGACCTTTGATCTGACATGGCCGCCCATTCTCGGCGCGGTAGGACTGGTAATTGCGTTTGCGATCTACATCGTGATGTCACGCTATGACGCAGGAGATGACAAGGTCCGCGGTATTGCGGACGAGATTCATATCGGCGCAATGGTGTTTATGCACCGCGAATATAAGATGTTATTTGCCTTCGCCGCCGTACTAGTCGTCGGTATTTTACTCTCTCCGCTCGGCACCAACACCGCGATCGCTTTTGTGGCGGGGGCTGTGTCTTCTGCCACTGCGGGTTATCTCGGGATGTATGCCGCGACGAAGGCTAATGTCCGCACCGCCGTCGCAGCTAATCAGGACGGCGCAGCCGCCGCCCTAAACATTGCGTTTTATGGTGGCTCCATTATGGGCCTCTGCGTAGCCTCACTAGGGCTGCTGGGCCTTGGTGGTCTCTACTACTACTTTGGCGGCGACCCTCACACTGCGCATGCTATTCATGGGTTTGGTATGGGCGGGTCAGTGGTCGCACTATTCTCTCGTGTCGGTGGCGGTATCTTTACCAAGTCTGCCGATGTGGGCGCTGACTTAGTCGGTAAAATCGAAGCAGGCATCCCCGAAGACGACCCCCGCAACCCAGGCGTCATCGCTGATAACGTCGGCGATAACGTCGGCGACATTGCCGGCATGGGATCGGATATTTTTGAGTCTTACTGTGGCTCCATGATCGCGTGTATCGCAATCGCCTCGACGATGGTCATCACCGCCGAGTTCACCGTCGCAAATCAAAGCGCCATGATGGCTTTCCCTCTAGCCCTCGCGAGTATCGGCCTGATTGCTTCCGTCGCAGGAATTTTGATCGTGCGTTCACGCTCGTCGGCTGCACCTGAGGCGGCACTGCGCAGCGGAACACTCGGGGCGCCGGTCATCTTTATTGCCATGGCATGGTACTTAGCCGACGCCATGGGTATTGATCGGAACACGTGGTGGGCTGTCGTTTCAGGCGCGGTAGGCGGTATCGCTATCGGACTGATTACTGAGTACTACACCGGCGGTAAACCCGTCCGTACAATCGCCAAATCAGGTGAAACAGGCCCTGCCACCGTCATGATCACAGGATTGGCAGTTGGCATGCAGTCAGTCGTAGCGCCTATCTTATTTTTAGCCGCTATTATCTATGTTTCTACCCACCTAGCCGGTCTATACGGCGTCGGCATTGCCGCTGTCGGCATGCTGGCAACGGTCGGAATCACCATGGCGATCGATGCATATGGCCCCGTTGCGGATAACGCAGGGGGCATTGCCGAGATGGCAGGCATGGGCGAAGAAACGCGAGCGATTACTGATGGTCTTGATGAAGTCGGCAATACCACGGCAGCGATCGGAAAAGGCTTTGCCATCGGCGCCGCCGCCTTAGCTGCACTTGCGATTATTGCTGCGTTCGTCGAAACAGTGACCGTGAATAATCCAGACTTCACGCTCAATCTCTCGGATCCCATGGTGCTCATTGGCATGTTCATTGGAGGCGCCATCCCCTTCCTCATTGCGTCCATCACGATGACCGCAGTAGGCGAAGCCGCATTCGATATGATTAACGAAATTCGTCGTCAGTTCCGCGAGATTCCTGGTCTGTTGGAGGGCAATGCCAAGCCCGATACGGCCCGTTGTGTGGATATCGCGACAACCGCCGCGCTGAGAAGAATGGTTCTGCCCGGTGCGATCGCCGTATTTTCACCCGTGATCGTTGGCTTTGGCCTCGGTGCCACCTCGTTGGGCGGCATGCTTGCCGGCGGTTTGCTGGGCTGTGTACTTATGGCTTTGATGATGGCTAATGCAGGCGGAGCTTGGGACAACGCCAAAAAGTATATCGAGAAGGGTAATCTCGGAGGCAAAGGCTCCGACACTCACTCTGCTGCCGTGGTCGGCGACACAGTGGGCGATCCCTTTAAAGACACCTCCGGTCCGTCTATGAACATCTTGATTAATGTCATGGCGATCGTGAGCCTCGTCATCGCACCGCTGCTGTAAGTCAGCGAGTCGAGTAAAAAGGGAGCCAGCGGCTCCCTTTTTTATGCGCGGCTGATTTGGCAGATTTCTGCAATGAGTCATGGCTGCGCGTCATTGGCGCTGAACTCACTCTCTTCCACCGTTAAGCATTCAGACTAGTTTGCACCATCAACATCATGCGACACCGTGTTATCGCATTAGAGCTGACCGTTCATTGGCTCTACCCATCCGCGCTGACGCGACGACCAAACCACAGCAACTCTCGCCGGCTGAAGCGACGACAAAAGCGGTGCTCTGTCAGGGGGACAGCACTTTCTCTCCTCGCGCCATTCCTGCCACGCCAGACCGAACCACCTCTAGCACCTGGGTCTCACCCAGGGCTTGCAGAAACGAATCCAGTTTTTCTGCTGGTCCCGTTAGCTGCACGATATAGGTCGTCGGCCCAACATCGATAATTTGGCCGCGAAAGATTTCTGTCGTGCGCTTCACTTCGTCACGCTGCTCACCTTCTGCGCGCACCTTGACCAAGAGCGTATCGCGCTCAACATGCGCGCCCTCGGTCAAATCCACTACCTTAACCACGTCTATAATCTTGTTGAGATGCTTGGTGATCTGCTCAATCTTAAGATCATCACCCGTCGTCGTGACGGTTAAGCGAGACAACGAATGGTCGTCTGTCGGCGCAACATTGAGGCTCTCAATGTTATAACCCCGCTGTGAGAACAAACCCACAACACGAGACAGCGCACCCGACTCGTTCTCCAGTAATACTGAGAGTATCCGTCTCATATCAGCTCCTCTCAGTCTTACTAAGCAACATGTCCTTCATGGCACCATTGGGTGCCACCATCATGGGATACACGTGCTCATCAGGATCAATATGGATGTCCATGAACACCAGCTTATCTTTCAAAGCAAACGCTTCTTTCATCGCCGGCTCCAAATCCGCCTGCGATTTGACCTCCATACCCACATGTCCATAGGCCTCGGCGAGCTTGACAAAATCAGGTAGTGAGGCCGCGTAATGGCTCTCAGAATAGCGACCGTCGTACTGCATATCCTGCCACTGCTTCACCATGCCAAGATAGTTATTACGCAAGTTGATGATTTTGACTGGACAGGCGTATTGGCTGCAGGTGGACAGCTCCTGAATATTCATCTGGATACTGCCCTCCCCCGTCACGCACGCAACGTCAGCATCGGGTAAGGCAATTTTTATCCCCATCGCAGCAGGCAAGCCAAAGCCCATGGTGCCAAGACCGCCAGAATTGATCCAACGTCGAGGATAATCAAACTTATAGTACTGGGCAGCAAACATTTGATGCTGACCAACGTCTGACGTAACGTACGCTTCACCATGAGTCGCCGCATAGAGCGCCTTGATCGCATCCTGAGGCATGATGAGTTCAGATTCCGCGTAACGACGTCCGTGCCACAGGCCATGCGCCTCACGCCAACTATTAATCTGTGTCCACCACTCATTCAGCGAATCGGGGTCAGGCAAGGGCCGATCGGCGCTCTCGCTCTGCAAGGCGACCTGCTTATCGAGCTCGGCCAGAATCGTATCGACCGGACCGACGATGGGGACGTCGACGGGCACGATTTTGGCAATTGACGCGGGGTCAATATCGATATGAATGATCTTCGCGCCGGGACAGAACTTGGAGACGGTGTTGGTAACACGATCATCGAAACGAGCGCCCACAGCCAGGATCACATCGGCATGGTGCATTGCCATATTGGCCTCATAGAAACCATGCATGCCCAACATCCCTAGAAATTGGCGATCGCTGCCAGGATAGGCGCCTAGGCCCATCAAGGTATTGGTCACGGGATGATTGAGTCGCTGTGCTAAAGCAATTAATTGAGTGGTTCCCTCGCCTTGTATGACGCCACCCCCCGCATAAATAACGGGCCGCTTTGCGCTCAAGAGCATCCGCGCAGCTTTACGAATTTGACCAGAATGCCCCTTAGATGACGGCTGATACGAACGCATATGGACCGTCTCTGGATACACGTACTCAAACTTGTATTCGGGATGCGTTAAATCTTTTGGGATATCAACGACGACCGGCCCCGGACGGCCGGTAGAGGCAATAAAGAACGCTTTTTTGATCGTCTCAGGAATATCTTCCGCTCGTTGGACCAGAAAACTGTGCTTCACGATAGGACGAGAGACGCCGATCATATCGGTCTCTTGAAAAGCATCCTCCCCAATCAAATGACTTTGTACTTGGCCAGAAATCACGACCATCGGGATAGAATCCATATAAGCAGTGGCGATGCCGGTGATCGCATTGGTCGCGCCTGGACCCGAGGTCACGAGTACCACGCCAGTCTTCCCGGTAGCACGCGCATAACCGTCGGCGGCATGCGTCGCAGCTTGCTCGTGGCGCACTAAAATATGAGGCAGTTTTTCCGCCTTGAATAAGGCGTCATAAATATGGAGCGCTGCTCCACCCGGGTAGCCAAAGATGTATTCGACACCTTCGTCTTCCAACGCGCGGATGATCATTTCACCGCCCGACAACATTTCCATAGCCACTCTCCATCTCATCGCATCAGAGGGTGGCGAAATGCGTTTGTCACATTCTATTACGCCACCAACACCTGTCGCACGAGACACTGGCCGGATCGGTCCGGACGCTACACAGACCACGATCACGAAACCCGTGTATCGGTGACCTGCGGGGTAGCGCAGTGTCGAGCCCGAGTGGCCTTTACATCGCCACCTAACGGAACCCGCAAACAGCCTTAAGAACTATCCCATCCCAAAGGTAGGCCAGAGGGTAAGGGTACTTACCGATAGCCGTTGCTGCTCGCGTGACAGCGCAATTGTCTGGTTCGATAGACGCCAAAGTCAAGTCATGTGGACAAATGACCATAATCAATGCAGTGGGCTGAGGTCGAACCAAAAGGGCTTTGTACTCAGCGCCCGCACTTAATCATGCAGTGGGCTATGTCGTCGCCGCTGCGCAGCCTACGGGAGTCAACAACTTAAGATGCACGACGTCCTTTGCCAAGCGCAAGCACTATCGAGCAACATGATCATCGATTCAGTAGCGGTCAGCATGGCAGCCAGTAACGGGGCTATTGGATGCGTACTGTCGATTACGGCTCACAATTGACTGCTTCGATGGCTCGGCGCGTTTGTCCAGTACTGCGGATAACGAGGCCCTGACTCAACTCACTCGCCACGTCACTCGGGCAATACACCAACGTACCTGCAGTCTGCGTAAATCCCTCGGTGTCAAAGCGAATGAGGGTCATGCCGTCACTTGCGCGGGTGTGATCTCGCTGATCGACAGCCGGCCGACGGTGCAGTACTTCATCACCCTCGTTCACCGCGCCGTTACCGTCGCCATCCATAAAAATGGAGTAGCCCCTGGACCAGTCATCTGCGCAGCTCTTTTCAGCACCACCAGCGCCGTCAGCACTGTTAGCACCAACGGGGCACACGGTCACCATCGTATTGTAGGTAGCCGCGGCTTGTCGCGCATAGGTTAAGTCCGCTTGCCATCGACTGACGGCATCTTCGACGCGCATCCGATCGAGTAAGCCGGTCATCGCCGGCGCGCCCATCGCAACCAACACCGCCACAATGACGAGAGTGATTAATAACTCCAACAAAGTGAAGCCCTGCCTTTTCGACCACATTGCTTCACCTCCCTGTGAAACCTGCTCCGCGAACGCTTTGTAAGATTATCCCATAGGCAACCGCGACAGATCAGCGTAGCATGAAGGTCGTCGAGTATGCATGGATGCATCAATGAAACGACGCCAGGAAGGGTTTACGCTAATCGAGAGCATGGTGGCTTTTGTCATGCTGGTCGTCGGTCTGTTGGGTGTATTTCAGTTACATCTTACTGCCAAACGCGGCAACTACGAGGCCTTCGAATACACCCAAGCACACGCACTGGCCACCGCTATTGTAGAGCGAATGCGGCTCAACACTCGCCAACTCTCCACCTACGTCTCATCCAGCTATGGCTCAGGGACCTTTACTCCTCCCCTGACATCTTGTGTGAGCCCCCCGACAGACGAACCCCTTTGTAACCCCCAAGAGATGGCACAGTGGGATCAATACGTCTGGGACCAAATGGTCGCCGGGCGTAATGAAAGACTGGGCGACCGAAGCATTGGGGCACCCGTCGCTCGGACAGGCTGCATTGCGCGCACAGACGACACCGTCGAAGTGGTGGTGGCATGGGAAGGTATGGATCAAGCCTCCGGCAATACTGCCAGCGACCTCACGACACCCTGCGGCACTTCGAGTAATAAACGACGCAGTATTCAGCTCGTCACCACGATCACCGCCACACCATGAAACGCCAACGTGGATTCAGTCTCACTGAACTATTGGTCGCCATCGTCATTGGGTTATTTCTGATTGCCGCCACCTTTTCGGTGTTGGGCGTCTCTTCCGCCAGTGTGCGATCTACCGGGCAGATGACGCAATTGCAAGAGGCCGCCAGATTAGCGTTACGGCTAGTAGAGGAGGACCTCACCCAAGCCGGTTTTTTCTCTGATCTATCAGCTATCGATCTCTCCCCGAATACGAATACTACCCTCCATGGATCGGTTACCGGGGTGGACTGTGTCGGCAAGGGCATGAACAACGGCACGTTTCCTAATGGGGTAGGTCACTTTCGAACGCTGTGGGCAGCTCAGCGAGGGTCCCAGCCTGCGATCAGTTGCGAAACAGCAGCCAGAGAGGGATCAGATGTGCTGCAGTTAAAGCGATTACGAGGCAATGTCGTGAATGGCTCGTTAGTGAGTAATCGTTTCTATGCGTTGCTCAACCTCAATGAGCTTCATTTTTTTACGGGTCAGCAAGTGCCACCCCCGATAGCTGGCGGCCGAATTTATGAGTATCAGCACCGTGTGTACTACGTTAAAAATAATGCCGATTCGGTACCGACCTTATACCGCCATTCGCTCTCTTCAACCGCCCTGATGGGCGTCGCTGAACCGCTCGTAGAAGGCGTCGAAATGATGCGCTTCGAGTTCGGCATTGATAGTAACGGCGACAGTGTGGTCGATGCCTACCTCAAAACCTCGGACGTCACGGATAGTTTGTGGGATCAACATCGTGATGCCGAAATCATCTCGGTGCAGGTCCATTTATTATTGAGAGCGTTCCATCAAGACGGCACCTTCCGAGCAGGGATGACACGAACCTATCCGATGCCCGGTGGCACGGTATCCGTCCCGGATGATGGGTATCGACGTAAACAGGTCTCGACGACGGTTGTCATTCGCAATCCTTGGCTTAAAACCACTGGGGAGACGCCATGAAACAACAACGCGGCATCGTTCTCATTGTCATTTTTCTACTCCTCATCGTGCTGACCATGATCGCTATCGGTCTGACAACCCGCACTCGCATGACGCTACAGCTCACGGCCGCCAGCAATGCTCGCAACGAAGCACAGCACCAAGCCAATGGTGCGCAAAGTGCTTATCTCGAACAACAACGTCAGCTTCGGGGGGAGAGCCTATTGATTCGCAATACGGGTGTCACCACCTCCGCTGGTACGTCGGGCGTCGTCAATACGATTAGCTTTCGCGGGGAAACACAGTGTCGCAGAAACCGTAGCGCGACCGCGGTTCATATTGTGGCTTGTCGGCACAGTGAACTCAGAAGCAGTGTGAGCTATGGCAAGAATCGTCGAGGTGAACGCTCAGTCATCACGGGGCTGGAACAACCCGTGCTTAATATAGTGGGGGGTTAATCATGAAATGCCACGGATGGGCAGCAGTGCTGGCGCTAATGCTCTTTGCATGGATGTGCGGCACAGTCTCAGCAGACGACACCGATCTCTATGTTTCAACGGGCAATAACAGCAGCCAGAACCGGCCACAAGTTCTAATCATTTTTGATAATTCAGGATCGATGGGCACCGAAGAAGCGGTGGCGGTAGAACCTTTTGATCCGTCATTTGATTACACAGGGAGTGGTGCTAATCGGATCTTCTATGTTCGCGGTACTGTGGGCATCGATGATTACCCTGACCCACGAGACACCTCCGAGTGGCGCTACTTTGATGCCAACAACAATGCCTGCGCTCAAAGCCTCATACCTCATCCCGAGAACACCACAGTTTCGTTACTGGCTTATGAAGGTCGATTTACCAGCAACTTGCGTTTTTTTCAGCGGTCAAATAAACAGTGGCGTAATAAGTGGGAGAAGTTACCGGACCAAAAGAGAAAAGTGTGGGCGATGCGTGCTTCCGTGATCGACTGTAAAGCTGATCTCGAAGCCGCCGATCCCAACAATGCGCCAATGGCGAGCAACACCGCTTTTCGTCAATCGGGCTTCCCACAAAACCAACAAGAAGATGCACCCTTTAATGAGATCTCCGCGGGCGCCGATCAAAGCGCCCTCGAAGCCGCCGCCGACGTCGCCCTCAACTCACGTATTTTTAACCAAAACGATTCCGCGACGCTGCTCACCGAAAACTATCTCACCTATCTTCATCATTATCGTGATGAAACACGGCGGCAACGGATCGACATTGCACGCGACACCATCATTAGCCTGATTAATGCGACGCCCGGAGTCGATTTTGGGTTACAGGTGTTCAATTATAATAGGAGTCAGGAAAACGACGATGATGGCGGTAGAGTTATTGCCGGGGTGCGTGAGATGTCTATCTCAAATCGCGCCACGCTCGTGACGACGATCAACGGACTGGCTGCCACTACCTGGACACCGCTGTGCGAATCACTTTTTGAAGCCTACCGCTACTTCGCCGATGGCCAGGTATTGGGCGGCTTTAACGGCGGTTCCCTCGCACCGCCAGCCGACGCTAGCATCATGAATAACAATCGTTACCAGAGCCCCATGCGCTCGTGTCAAAAACAGTCTTACGTCATCATCATCACGGATGGCGAACCTACTTACGACAACGACTATGATGGACTCATTCAATCGGAGCTCGCGCTCAGCAGCGGCGATCGCTTCGATAATAGCTATTTACCTGGCGTAGCAGAATGGATGCAAACTCACGACGTTAATCCGAATCTACTCGGCCAACAGAGCATCGTGACCTACACAATCGGTTTCTCGCAAGGCGCCAACGATGCCGCCGAACTGCTCGCGGAGACAGCAAATCGAGGGGGTGGCCAGTACTATGCCGCGAGTGATGCCCTGGCTCTGCAAGGCTCCTTGCAACAAATCTTCAGCGAGATATTGGCCGTCAACGCAACCTTTACCTCCCCTGCCATTGCGGCAAACAGCTACGACCGTACACAAACGCTTGACGCCATTTACTACGCGATGTTTTTACCCTCTGATCGTCCTCGATGGACCGGCAATCTCAAAAAACTCCGCATCAACGGTGATGGCCGAGTGATCGATAAAATTGATCGCAGCGCCATTAATCGAGAGGGCGCCATTGCCGATACCGCGTGCACTATCTGGACCTCACTCAGCACCTGTAATCGCGCCTCCAGTGGTGGAGACGGTAATGAAGTTTTACTCGGCGGCGCACTCGAGCAAACCGTCTCAGCCACTGCGCGACGTATCTTGACTAATCCACCAAGTAACGCGGGAGCGCTTGTCGAGTTAAGCAGAAACACCCTCACCGGCGCTGTCGGTGATGAAAGCACTCTACTGGATCTCATTGATGCACCCGACAATGAGGACTTGGCGGGCTATATCAGCTGGCTGCGCGGAGTCGATGTGGACGACGATGACGAGAATGGCGATACGACCAGTATTCGCAACGATGTTATCGGTGACCCGCTTCACTCCAAGCCTCTTGCACTGAGCTATGGCGACGGAGGGGGTACCAGAGTCCTCATGGGCACGAATCATGGTTACTTACACATGTTTCATGACCTGGGTGAATCGGTCACCGAAAGCTGGGCTTATTACCTCCCGGAAATGCTCCCTACTCTGCGGGAGTTACGCCTCAATGCGCAAACGGGAGGACATACGGTTTATGGCGTCGATGGAGCCGTATCCGCTTGGGTGATGGATGACGACGCCGACGGCAACATTGAGACGCCGACCGATAAGGTATGGGCTTTTTTTGGACTGAGGAGAGGGGGGCGAGCGTACTTTGGGCTCGACATTTCAAATCCTGATGCACCTCAAAAAATGTGGTCCGTTAGCCATACGGATCCGGGCATGAGTGAGCTAGGCCAGAGTTGGTCGGAGCCCGTTGTCACCCAGGTACCGGGGGTAGATGCCCCCGTCATCATCATCGCCGGGGGGTATGACATCAATAAAGATAACGCCGGAATCGGCACCCCCGATGCAATGGGCCGAGCCGTCTTTATTTTAGACGCTGAGTCAGGTGATATCGTTCATCGTTTCACCGCCAGTGACGTAACGACGATTGGTGTGACCCAATTTCCCACCACGGACAGCCTCGCCACCAAAGTGAGCATCATGGATACCGATGGCGACGGTGTGACCGACCGTTTTTACGCGGTCGACACTGGCGGCAACGTGTGGCGGTTTGATCTGCCAGACGACGACCGTTCACACTGGTCTGTTTTTCACTTTGCCGAATTGGGCGGCGACACGCTCAGTGATGACAGGCGATTTTTCGGTGAGGTCAGCGTCGCCCCCTCCAGCTTCGAACGTGTCGAGGCGATCACGGTAGAACAAAATGGTGGGGATCAGATTATCACCACCTCTTCAGAGACTCCTTTTGATGCCGTGCTCGTGGGCTCGGGTAATCGCGCCTCGCCCAATGGGGGCGCGACGCAAGATTATTTATTTGTGCTGCGGGATGTCCATATCAGAACACAATATTACGGCGCAGCGGGGATACCTCCCCCACCACCGATATTGCTGACAGATTTGTTCGACGCGACAGGCGCGCTACCGGGTGAGATTGAAACCGCTGATAGCCGTTTAGCATCACAACTTTCCTTAAGTGCTGCCAAGGGCTGGCATCTCCCTTTGCGACCTACTGAGAAAGCGTTATCCGCGCCCACCCTGATCAGTGGCGTGGCTTATTTCACGACCTTCTTACCCGGCGAGTTAGCCACCGCCAACACCTGCGTGGCGGCAGGGCAAGGCTTCCTTTACGCCTTTACTTTACAAGACGGCCGCCTCCTCAAGCGAACCATCATTGGCTCAGTGCTCCCCGATACACCACAAATTGTCGTACCTCCCCCTAATGAGGGCAGCGAAGACGAGTGGAGCCCCAATCTCTATTTAGTGGGTGTGGGCGCGGGGGAGGACAGCAAGGGCACTATTGATACTAGGCAGTCACTAACTCCAAAACGGATCTACTATCAGTATGGAGAGCGACAATGAGCCACCAGCTCACCCGCGGCTTCACACTACTGGAGCTCATGATCACCGTTCTCATCGTCGCGATCCTAGCCGCCATCGCGTACCCAAGCTACCAGAGTTACCTCGTCCGGGCGTACCGATCTGAGGCCTATACCGCACTCAATCAGTGGGCGAATTTGCAGGAACAGTATTTTCTGGATCAACGCAGCTATGCCGGCGATATGACACGCTTAGGGGCAACAGAGAATCCGCTCATTACCGACGCGGGACACTATAGCGTGCAAGCAACCGTGACCTCGACTGGCTTCACGCTCACGGCGAGGGCATTAGGTAGTCAGCTGGCATTGGATAGCGCATGTGCGGCGTTGACCCTTTCGAGTGATGGCGTCAAAACGCCGGAGGGCTGCTGGCGATGAGATATTGGGGATTACTTTTTTTCGTCTTTTTTTGTTCGGCGAGTGCACACGCGCAAGTGTGGCGAGACTATAAATGCTTTGTGCGAGACACCAACAATACTGCGTGGGTCCATCTTTTTGAACTCAATGCAGCACGGGAGGAACAAGCCATCAGCGCACTGACGGACCGCTTTATTCTAGATAGTTTTGGGCAACCACTGGCGCGCATTAAAACAGTTGTGGAATGCGTACCGCTCAGCATGGCGTTCTCATCGACAGCAGCGCGGCAACTCGACAGCGTCACGCCAAAATAATGGGTCTACGGGGATCTTGCGCCGCCTCAAAGGGCTCATACAGAAGCCTTCGTCAAAGCGAGCATCCGCAGCGCCGCCACTGCGCCAACGCCTATCCTTGCCCATCCGCACGCCTGGACGTCACTAAACAACGGCAAGACTCAAGTACGCAGCGCTATCATCACCTGCACACTCACGAGCATACCGCGCGCCTCAATACCACCGCATCACAATGCAGTTTGAGTCCGACTGTTGTCGCAGTGATCCTCCCAACACTGATCTAGGGCTTCAGAAGAACTGAGGGTCCGATGCGCCAACTGCCAATCAGCGAGGACATAGTGATAGGGGCCGATTATCGATAACGTTGCCAGCGAGAGCACGGTAATGACCATCGTCGTTACAAAAAATCCCCGCCGATAACAGGCTGAACAAGCACTAACCACGGGTAGAGTTCCGTCCAGAAATAACCAGCCTTTCGATCGCTACAGCCGGGAGTGCTGTCTGAGAACGATGTGGCCCGACCATAAGATTCACGCGCACAGCTTGGCCGTAGTGCGGCACTGCAAGAACTGACTCTCGCGCAATATCCGATAATCGATCTGCGTAATCGAGTTGCCACTCATCGATACCCAGCACTATCGTCTCGGGGTTTAACCAACGATACGTCGCATCCACACTCTGCGCGATCTGCTGTAGGCGCAGCACCGCGACGCCTTCAATGCTCTCCTTTGCACTCCGGTGACTGAGCAACATACGCTCCACTCTTCCCCAAGGCGCCTCATCTAGACATCGACCGGGGCGGGCCATCGTTTTCTGCCAGCTGACCTGCCATTGGTTACTTTCGATTGAGAGCGCATCGCGGAGATGACACTGAGTCGAC
>CAJQKG010000049.1 GCA_905478845.1 uncultured Luminiphilus sp. | reverse complement strand
GGATCGGTCAACACAATGTTTTCAGCGGAGGCGAAATCATGCGCTAGCGCGGTGGTCCAGGTGGTCCAGCCAATGAGAAAGCCATTGTCGTCACACAGATCGTCGAGTACTCGGCTGCCGGACATGGATTAGCCCCAGGTCATCGAGTGACGATGCGCAATGACAAGGTCAACCCACTCGTCCACGGTGATGCACTGCACACCGAACGTCTCGGCCTCTGAGCGGTTTGTGGCTGATTTCAATATCCGCACAGCGCAAGGGAGTTGATCCAGTGTGCTGATGAAGGCTGTATCGACGGCCTCGTCGAGCAACAGTAGTGTGTCGTGCTCGCTGAGTAGCGCTGCGCACTGACCATACAAAGAGGGGTGATGGAGGTGGTGAAGTATCATCAGTAGTTGACCACCACCTGTGCTTCGCTTGCTACAGTGAGCCACTCTGTGCGAGACATTGCAATGACGTGCAGGTCTTCTCTGAAAGCGGGTAGGGTCTGAGTGCCGCCTAACACGTACACATTGTTGATATCATAAAACGGGGCTGAGCCGAGCAGCCGATACAGTGCATCCTGCTCGTCAGGCGTGCGGGTCAGTAAATCGATGCCCGGGCCGGTGAACACCAGCGTGACGCGCTGACCAAATGCGCCTGCGGCTAGCGCTAGGTCCATCCCCGACTGCAAGGCGGCTCTATCACTACCGTCACTGCTGGTCGCCGTCTCGCCTGCGAGAGTGATCAGCCAAGATTTGCTGTTAGACAAAAGAGACCAGCCTATCTGAGGTGACCGCGGATTCAATCAGTGAGCCAAGGCCGGCAATAATAAAGGGCTCCGGCACGGCTAGGGCGTATTCCTCAACGGCTTGACTGCACAGCAGTAACTCGGCCCCGGTCGCCGTCGCTAGCTGACGCCAACGAGGAAGCGCCTGCTCAGAGACTGCGGCCGATACGCCCGGGCCTTGAAAGAAACATTGCCGGATGCGGTGCCCTTGATCGACAGCCGATTGAATAAACGCTTGCGCTCGCTCGCCGTGACTGGGAGCGGTGCCCGGGGTGCGAATAATGAGAGAGATTTCCATGGCTTATAAATGAAAAACCCCGACGAAGCCGGGGCTATTCAATGAGAAGGAACAGGCCCTAATCGTCACCACCGGTGAAGACTGCGATGAGGTGCAGCAAATGCATGAACAAATTGAAAATGCTGAGATACAAACCGACTGTGGCTCTGATGTAGTTGGTCTCACCGCCGTTGATGATGCGGCTCGTATCGAACAAGATGAGTCCCGCCATGATCATGACCACAACAGCAGAAAGCGTCAGAGAGAGCACTGGGATATTTAAGAAAATGTTCGCAATCATGGCGACTACCGCGATCACGAGCCCTGTCATTAAAAAACCGCCGAGGTAGGAGAAGTCTTTTTTGCTCGTCAGGGCATAGGCAGATAGCGAAAAGAAGACCAGCGCCGTGCCGGCTAGCGCCTGCAGTACGATGGTCGGCCCGTTTTCGAGTGCCAGATAAAACGACAGCGTTGGGCCAATAGAAGCACCCATCACGCCAGTAAAAGCAAAGATAGCCGGAAGCCCTTTGGCTGAATCGGCCATTTTATGAACGACAAACAACAGGCCAAAGCCGACGAGCATCAGCACAAGGCCTGCCATGGGAGGCACGCCAACTGCGACGGAGACAGTGGCCGATAGCGCACTAAAAGCGAGGGTCAGGCCCAATAGCCAGTAGGTGTTACTCAATACTTTATTGGTTCGCGCAATACTCGCGGTGGGGTCGAGTCCTGCGGTGCTGCTGTAAAGGGACTTGTCGCTCATGGTGTGGTGCCTCATAACGTGACCAATGTCTCTATAATAGGACTGAAACCAGACTAATCCAAGTGCCGCACCATTATTTCGCAATGGCAGAAGGTGGCTTGATGCTTGACTAGCCGGGGGTTAACGAGACGGCCCACCCAGCGTATTAAAGGTTACTGATACCGTCGCGGTGATGGAAAGCTGGCCGGGTTGATAACGTGGCCCTCCCTCTGCCTCCATCGCCATCACGCCGCCCCGGGTTTGTGCCCTCGGCAACGGCGCCGGTCTACTGCCGGTGCTAATGGTCTCGGGAGCTCCTAAGTGTATGTCTGCGGCGCTCGCGAGGGCCGACGCATCCGCTTTGGCGTGGTCAAATGCCATCGCCAGTGCCTGTGCTCTCGCGGCCTGAGTTTGAGAGCTGCCAAATTGGGGCGAACTCACGCTGCTGGCCCCGGCGCTGGAGAGTGTTTGCAACGCCTCGCCGAGCGCGCTCAACTCAAGCAGTTTAAACGAGAGGTCACGAGTGGCCTGATACCCCTGAAATTCTTGCTGATTGGTTGCCGAGTTCCAGCGATACTGGGGCTGAATACGCAGTCGCCCCGCATCAACCGATTGCTCGTCTCGCGGCAGTGCATCGATTGCCCTCAACAGCGCCCCCATTTTCTCGTCAGCAGAGGACTGTGCCAGTGCCGCGGTTTTGGCGTCGACAATGACCGAGGCTGACAGATTGGCAAATTCGGCTTCAATGTCCACGGTGCCGGTGCCTTGGACTGAAATCATTTGTGCCAGTGAACTCACCGGCATCAGCAGCGACATCACGGTGAGGGGGATCCATAAATTGCGTTTAGCCATGGTGTTGTGTCCTTCATGCGAGTGTATCTGTCGATTTGACCGGCGACCGACCGATCGGTTCCGTCATCGGTATTACCGCACAGACCTGAGGGGATCATCCGATTCTAAACCCTGGCAGTGGTGGCTGCGCGTCCTCTGCTAGCGGCACTCCGAGTCGTCTGAGGCGGGGGCGTTTAGTGTAATCGATCATGGGCTGATTGCCCCCTGCAGCAAGGCGGCAGGCGAGCATCAGTCGTCGATGACGCCCCCAATGGGCCGAGTCGTATCGCGGACGCAGCGAGTGCTCGCTAAATCGGGTGATTAGGCATCCTCATACCGCAACGGTTTAGGTAACATGACGGGCAAGCCTAGGCAGTGGCAGGAGCCCCCGAATGATCGACACCCCATTGACCCTTCCCTGTGGAGCAAGGATTAGCAATCGTATTGCTAAGGCCGCCATGACAGAGGGCCTAGCGGATCCCTCGGGGCGACCTTCTGAGGCATTGAACCAGCTCTATGGGTTATGGAGCGATGGCGGTGCCGGACTGTTATTGTCAGGCAACGTGCAAATCGATGCGCTGCATCTGGAGCGTCCTGGGAATGTGGTGGTCGAGGGTGAGCCTTCGGCGCTGATGCAACAGGCGTTGGCGGCCTGGGCCGCCGCAGGCACGCGTGCAGGCAATCACTTTTGGGCACAAATCAGTCACGCCGGAAGACAATGTCAAAAGATCGTTAATGCGCATCCCAAAGCCCCCTCTGCGGTGAAGTTAGGTTTACCTGGCGGTCAATTTGGGGAGCCCGTACCGATGACACAAGCGGATATTGAGTCGGTGATCGAGGGCTTCGCTCGCTGTGCGAAGGTCGTAATAGCGGCAGGTTTTACGGGCGTACAATTGCATGCGGCTCACGGTTATTTGCTGTCGCAGTTTCTCAGTCCGCGGAGCAATCAGCGCACCGATCAATGGGGTGGCTCGCTGGAAAATAGAG
The DNA here is from genome assembly GCA_905478845.1 of uncultured Luminiphilus sp. Taxonomy (GTDB): domain Bacteria; phylum Pseudomonadota; class Gammaproteobacteria; order Pseudomonadales; family Halieaceae; genus Luminiphilus. The sequence goes on along the minus strand of CAJQKG010000049.1, from coordinate 10,849 downwards.
CACGACTATTGCTCTCATGCGTGGCAAGGGTCCGCGCCGCAATCGGTCCGAGCGTTCCGATATCCGTCAAGCTCAATAGTGCCGATTTTCAGAAAGGAGGTTTTGATTTTAAGGAGAGTCTGCAAGTGGCTCAGTGGCTGCAGGCTGCGTCGGTCGATTTGATCGAAATCTCAGGCGGTACTTATGAGCAGCCTCGATTGCTTAACCTTGAAGGAATGGAGCCCGTGGAAGAGCAAGCGGTTGCCTCATCGACACGCGCTCGCGAGGCCTACTTTGTGGACTTCGCCGAAGCGATGCGGCGTGAGTTATCTATTCCTTTAATGGTGACGGGTGGGCTCCGGCGACGAGACGCGATGAATAGTGCGCTGGAGTCGGGTTGCGCGGATATGGTCGGTATTGGCCGTCCTATGTGTGTGGTCACTGACGCACCCGCACAGCTGCTCTCAGGCCTCGATGAGTTGCCGCGTTTTGAGGATGACCTCTCGTTATTGCCACGTGGCCTTGGCTTTCTCAATCGTATCAAAACGGTCCGAACCCTCAGCGCCTTTGCGACACAGTATTGGTTTTACGAACAAATTGCGGCCTTGGGGCGCAAGGGCGAGACCAATAGGTCGATAGGCGTTATGGCTGCAACCAAAGCGCAGACCAAGGCGGCCACTGCCTGGCTTGCTGCCCGTCGCTCAGCTCCCGGGTCAGCATGAGTTTCTCGGTCACTTACCGCCGGCGTGTTGTCGACCATCGGCCAAAGCGGGCTCGTCGGGTGCGGGATGTGCTAATGCGGGATGTGCTGATGATACTGAGTGTGGTGAGTGCGTTGACTGTGTTGAGTGGGGCGAGCCTAAGCGCCAAGGCTGACAGCACTGCACACAACACTGGACACAACGATGCAATGCTTCGTGACAACCTATCTCATGCGGTACTGCTGCGCGATAGAGCGCTATCGGGAAGCCAAGCAATGGCGATCGTGACCTCGCTGACCACGGAGGTCGGTCCGCGATTGGCGGGCAGCGAGGCAGAAGCGCGCGCTCGAGAGTGGGCATTGAGCAGGCTGGCTGACTTAGGCTTAGAGCGCATTCGAGCGGAGGGCTTCGAGATGACCGCGTGGCAGCGTCACGCGGAACAGGCTGACATCATGGTGCCTTTTCCGCAGCCGCTGGCCGTGACAGCGCTGGGTGGGTCAGTGTCGACTCCCGTAGCGGGACTGACGGGTGAGGTGGTGTTGTTCGATTCATTGGCGACCCTGAAAGCGGCGACCCGAGAGCAAGTATCGGGCAAGATTGTTTACGTCGGACATACGATGCAGCGGACCCAAGACGGATCCTCGTACGGCTATTTCAATCCGGTACGTACCGCGGGGCCAAGTGTCGCAGCGCAGAAGGGTGCGATCGCGTATCTGCTGCGATCAATCGGCACCGACAGCCATCGCTTCCCGCATACGGGATCGCTTCGTTATGCAGAGAATACGCCGCACATTCCAGCACTCGCGCTATCGAACCCCGATGCTGACCAAGTCGAGCGGATACTGTCCAAGGGAGTCGAGTTAGTCGTTAGGCTGACCGTCGACACGTCATTAGTGCCAGCGGCTCAGTCGGCCAACGTCATCGCTGAAATTCTAGGTCATGCAGCGCCCGAAGAGGTGGTGGTGATCGGGGCGCATCTCGACAGCTGGGATCTGGGCACTGGCGCCATTGATGATGGTGCAGGGGTCGGGATTACCATGGCGGCGATGGCGCTGATCAAAGAGGCTGGGCTAACCCCTCGTCGGACTATTCGATTGGTGCTGTGGGGAGCAGAAGAGGTTGGGCTATTAGGGGCGCTAGCGTATCGCGATCGACATCAGGAGGCGCTTGCAGACCATATCATTGGTTCTGAGAGTGATTTTGGAGGAGGGCGGATTTGGAAAATAACCGCCGACAGTCAATCGCAAGCGGGCGATCAACTGCTGGCTCACATGGCGGATATTTTATTGCCACTCGGTATTGCGCCGGGTAGCAATGACCAGCCGGGTGGCGGTCCCGATTTGATCCCGTTGGTGCCCGAGGGGGTGCCGACGTTACGGCTGCACCAAGACGGGCGCGATTACTTTGACCTGCACCACACTGCAGATGATACCGTGGATAAGTTGGACGCGGCCTCGTTAGATCAAAATGTCGCGGCCTTTGCGGTGGTCGCTTGGCTTGCCGCAAACAGTGATGTGGGCTTCAGGAAGGCACCTTAGGGGTAGTATAGTTTTTGGGGCCTAGGCCTTCATCTATATCAAGTCGATTATTGAGAGTGAACAACATCATGAAGATGGATTTTTTGAAATGTGATTTCCCCGCGTTAAGAGTCGCCGTATCGGTTCTTCGATGCGCTGTGGTTTTGTGCTTGGTGACCCTAGTGGGGTGCGCAGACAAGCCGACTTATGAGATCGATTACGACCAAAGCTTTAGCTTCGGGGAATACCAGCATTATCGATGGTACGACGATGATCATGCTTCTAGGGAAAGTCAGTATCGCCGCCAGAACAGTAGCGATCAGCATGTGCGTTCAATCGCTAATGCGGAGCTACTGCGACGAGGCTTTCGTGAAGTGGCAAGAGGTAATGCTGATTTTTGGGTGAACTACCACGTCACGAAACGACAAACGCAAAAGGTAACAGGACAAGAAAAGGGTATGACGGGCGGTGTCGGCATGAGTAATTATGGTAAGTCTGTCAGCGTCGGTTATTCTTCTGGACCTTCGGTCAAAACGTATGAAGATGGGACTGCTGTATTGGATGTGATCGACACTCGAACGAGCAAGATCGTTTGGCGAGGCGTCGCCGAAGGGCGGTTAAAAAATAAGATGTCTTATGCCGACAAGCAGGAGTTGAGAGCGACAGTGCTCCATGAGCTGTTGAGTGCGTTCCCGCCGCAATGATGGTGGCGTAGACGTCACGATAAGATGATGACGCGCTGCAGCGTGTGCGGTCTCTTCATCTGATGCGGAGTCACAAAGCGCCGTTTGGCGCCCACTAACAGGGCTCGGCCGGCAGTGCCACTGTCAATCCCATAGTATTTAAAGTTGAGGTAGTCACGATGGGTCCATTTCAGGATGTCAAAGTATTAGATCTCACTAGCATGGTGTCGGGCCCGGTTGCGGCGATGATGCTGGCTGACCAAGGTGCGGATGTGGTGAAGGTAGAGCCGTTACACGGTGAACAGATGCGGCATATTGGGCCCAAGGTCAACGAGATCACGCCGGCATTTTTTTCCTGTAACCGGGGGAAGCGCTCTATAGCGCTCGACCTGAAATCTGATGAAGGCCGCGCTGTGTTGATGAAGTTGGTTGAGAGTGCTGATGTGCTGATCCAAAACTTTCGACCGGGAGCGATGGAGCGTATGGGCTTTGCAGAACCGGTTCTCAGAGAGCGGAATAGCCGGCTGATCTACGTCTCGATCAGTGGATTTGGCGAGGAGGGGCCCTATGCACATAAGCGCGTCTACGACCCAGTGATACAGGCGCTGTCTTGTGCCGCTGATATTCAGGCAGACCGTGCTACGGGCCGACCGCAAATGTTCCGTATTATCGCAGCAGATAAAGTCACTGCGCTAACGGCAGCGCAAGCGATTAGTGCGGCACTTTATGCTCGCGAGCGCACCGGCGAAGGCCAGCATATTCGTCTGTCGATGCTGGATGCGATGCTGAGCTTTTTTTGGCCGGAGGCGATGGCAGGTTTGACTTTTGCCGAGAAGGAATTCGATGTCACGCCTTATCAGGGCGCGATGGATCTGGTCTTTGAAACACAGGATCGTTTTATTACCGCCGGTGCTATCTCCGATAATGAATGGGCGGGCATGTGCCGCGCCATGCAACGGGAGGATTTGATTGAGCACCCTCATTTTAAAGATGCGACCGATCGCATTACGCACAACGTCGAGCGCAAGGCGATCATGGCAGAGGAAATAAAAAAATGGTCAAGCGACGATATTTTGGCGCGGTTTGATGCGGAAGAGGTGCCCTGTGCCCCCATTATTGACCGCTCGGAGCTGCTAGATCACGAACAAGTGAAAACAAACAACTCGGTTGAACGGCTGCAGTTTGAAGGCTTTGGGGAGGTTCGTCAGGCGCGACATCCCGCTCAATTTGAGCGCACGCCTGCGGCGGTTTCCCGCCCCGCTCCGCAGCTGGGGGAGCATGGTCGAGATATCTTGTCCGCCTTGGGTTATAGCGAGAATGAGGTAGAGCAACTGATTAGTCATGGCACAGTAAGGCAGTAAGCGGAGGAGTGGCAATGAAGGGGTGGAAAGCGTGAAGCCGGTTTGTTTGGTGGTGGGCGCGGGTGCGGGTATTGGCGGCACTGTCGGGCGTAAATTTGCCCAAGAGGGCTATCACGCCGCCTTGTGTCGACGCAGCGACGCAGCGGGATTAGCGGCCATGACTCAGGCATTTGAGGAGGAGGGGCTAGCGGCTAGCGGATACCTCACCAATGCGGCCGAGCCGGGTGCATTGGAACAGTTAGTCAGTGACGTGGAGAAGGTGGGGCCGATTGATACGTTGGTGTACAACTTGGGCGCGCAGATCGGAAATCGATCGCTCCAGGATACCTCCCTTAAGACCTTTGAGTTGGGTTGGCAAATTGCCTGCTTCGGGTTATTCCGATTGGCTAAGGTGCTGGTGCCGATGATGGTAGCGCGCGGTAGAGGGACGTTTCTGGTCACGTCGGCGACCTCTGCCATGCGGGGTAATGCAGGCCAGCATTCGCACGCCGCCGCGATGGCGGGTCGAAGACTGCTATGCCAAACCTTGAATGCTGAATACGCGGCACAAGGCATTCACGTGGCGCACATCATTGTTGACGGCGCGGTCGATGCGCCAGATACGCTGGGCAAAATGCTCGGCGAAAAAGCATTTGCTGCGTTGAGGGAAGCGCGCGGAGGGGAGCATGACGGTTTATTGTTGCCTGAGAAAATTGCCGAGACTTATTTTCATTTGGCGCAGCAGCATCGCTCGGTGTGGACCCATGAATTGGATCTGCGGGCTTACTCGGATTTGGCCTGGTGGAACCATGCAGTGGATCTAGTCTGATTCGAGGATAAAAATCAGATTAATGATTCGACGTGATACCGGCTAGGAGGCTCAGCAATGGCGTTTACCACTACCCCCTCAGGTGCCAGCTGCGGCGCGACTATTGATGGCTTGGCGTTAGATCAGCCCCTCTCCTCAGACTTGATCGCTGAGCTGCGTGCGCAGTGGCTGGAGCACAAGGTGCTCATTTTCCCCCAGCAGCAGTTAACGCCATCACAGCTGGTTACTTTCAGTGAGCAATTTGGTGCGATTGGGGAGGATCCTTTCTTTGGTCATATCGATGAGCACCCCAAAGTCGCGGCAGTACAGCGAAGCGCCCATGAAAAGACCGCGATCTTTGCCGAAATCTTTCACAGTGATTGGAGTTTTTTAGCCCTGCCGCCCGCTGGCACCGTGTTGTACGGCATTACCATTCCACCGATGGGAGGCGAGACGTTGTTCGCGAATCAGGTGTTGGCCTATGAACAGCTACCCGATGAATTGAGTCGCCAAGTCGAGGATCTCATCGCCCTTCATTCTGCGGCGCTCGGCTACGCGCCTGACGGTGCCTACGGTGAACAGGATCAGGCGCTAGGGCGCAGTATGAAGATCCTCCCGAGCGAGCGAGCGCGAGATACTCATGCGCACCCGCTCATTCGGACGCACCATGAGAATGGCAGCAAAGCCTTATTCTCGTCGGCCGCCTATATCACGGGGTTCACTGGCATGGCGCCTGAGGAGAGTGAGTCGCTATTGATGGCCCTGTACGCCCACCAAACCCAGCCCGAGTTTATTTATACTCATCGATGGGAGACGGGCATGGTGGTGATGTGGGACAACCGTTCATTGCTGCACGCGGCTACCGGGGGTTACGACGGTCACGATCGACTACTCCACCGCACGACGATTGCCGATACCCAGTTTTAAGCCGCGCTCAGTAGGGGTTCTCAGAGCACTTGATGTAGCGCATCGAGCATGGCGTTGGGTGCTTCTACCATGATCGTATGGCCCGCTCCGGGTAGCACCTCGACCTTGGCTGACGACAGCGCCGATTGAAGCCCCTGGGTGCTTCGCACGGGGGTGAGTCTGTCTTCGGCACCCAAGAGCAGGAGTGCAGGGCACTTCACTCGACTCGCTTGTTCGATACCGGACTGATAGTCGTTGCAGGCTCGCATATCGTGAAATAAGACGTCAGGCCCAGATTGCTCATACAGTCTGAGGGTATTGCCGATCATCCAAATCCCCGAGCTACGGTTGCCGCCAAATTGGTGTCGCTTACTAAAGCCCCATTGAGTGAGCATGTCGAAGGCCGAATGATCATTTGCCTCGGCGGCATCAAGAATGGCGTCTGAAACCGGCATGGGAGAGGTGGTGCCCACTAGCGCAATCGCCCTGATGCGACTCGCGTGCGCGGCCGCGCTTTCTAGTGCGATGAGACTGCCGAGGCTATGCCCCACTAGCGCCGCTTGCTCAATGTTGAGTGTGTCGAGCACGGTAATGACCCAATTCGCCATTGCCTCAATAGTGGCTAATGGAGCGCCGCCGGAGCGTCCATGACCCGGTAAGTCGACCGAGATGACGTTATTGCCATGCCGGGCAAAATGACGACTGGCTAGCGTCCACACGCAGTGGTCCATACCCGAGCCATGAATAAACACGATGCTGGGTTTTGTCGGCTCAATGTCACGAGAGTTGGTGTAGCAATAAACGGGTTGCTCGTTAACAGTGATCATCATGAGCGGGCACCTTTGGCAGCCTTTCCAGCGGCACGCAGCCCCTGTTTTAGGTCCGCAATTAGGTCCTTGACGTCCTCTAGCCCGATGGACAGCCGGATAGTGCCCTCGCCAATTCCACCTGCCGCGAGTGCTTTGGAATCCATTCGATGATGGGTGGTGCTCGCGGGGTGAATCACCAGCGACTTGGCATCACCAATATTGGCGAGGTGTGAGAACACATTGAGCGCATCGACAAAAGCAATGCCGGCGGGTCGGCCCCCACTTAAGTCGAAGCTGAAGACGGCACCACAGCCCTTGGGCAGCAGTGTCGCTGCCAGCGCTTGATCGGGGTGTCCCTCAAGCTCGGGATAACCCACGCGATCGACCTGTTCCTGCGCCATTAAGAAGTTGACGATCTCGCGCGTATTCTCCACGTGTCGATTCATGCGCACGCTCAGTGTTTCGATGCCCTGCAAAATGTGGAAGGCGGAGGTCGGTGCCATACAGGCGCCAAAGTCTCTGAGCCCTTCCTTGCGGGCCCTTTGGATGAACGCAGTGGGCCCAAACTCCTCAGTGAAAATAAGATTGTGAAATCCCTCGTAAGGCTCTGTTAATGTTGGAAATTTACCAGAAGACTCCCAGTCGAAATGGCCGCTATCCACCAGCAATCCACCGATAACAATACCGTGGCCGCTGAGGAACTTGGTGGCAGAATGCTGAATGATATCCGCCCCGAGCTCAAAAGGTTTAATAAGGTAGGGGGTTGTGAAGGTGGAATCGACCATCAGTGGCAGTCCCGCGCGATGCGCAACGTCAGCGATGGCCGGGATATTCAGGACATCGAGTCCCGGATTGCCCAGAGTCTCGCCGAAAATTAATCGCGTATTGTCCTGAATCGCGGCGGCGAAAGCCTGTGGGTCACGCGGATCAACAAAGGTAGTGTCGATGCCAAAGCGGGGCAGTGTGTAAGCGAATAAGTTGTGACTCCCGCCGTACAGCGCGGCAGAGGCGACGATGTGAGAACCCGCTCCCATCAGCGTAATGATGGCTAAGTGCAGCGCGGCTTGCCCGCTGGCCGTGGCGATCGCGCCCACCCCGCCCTCAAGCGCGGCAATACGCTCCTCTAACACCGCATTAGTGGGGTTGCTGAGGCGAGAGTACACGTGCCCTGCGCGCTCAATGTTAAACAGCGATGCCGCATGATCGGAATCAGGGAAGCAAAAGGATGCTGTTTGATAAATCGGTGTGGCTCTGGCACCCGTCGCAGGGTCAGGCTGAGCGCCTGCATGCAAAGCCAGTGTGTCGAGACCTGGATAATCCGATGCTGCCATGGGAGTGTTCCTCGTATTAATGGGGCAACTATATACTGAGTCCGCCGAGCTTGGTCTCGAGATACTCCTCGATGCCCTCACGCGCACCTTCGCGGCCCAAGCCGCTTTCCTTCATGCCCCCAAAAGGGGCAGCGGCGCTGGTGGGGTTAATATCATTGATACCAATAATACCAAACTGCAGTTGTTCAAACGTTCGTAAGGCGCGGGATAAGTTCTGTGTATAAACGTAGGCCGCCAGCCCGTAGTGTGTATCGTTGGCCATGGCGATGACGTCATCGTCATCATCAAATGGCACCACGGCGGCAACCGGTCCAAACGTTTCCTCGCGATAAATCATCATCTCGGCACTGACATTGCTCAGTAACGTGGCGCCATAAAAATGGCCGTTAGCGAGTTCGCCGTCGGTGAGTCGCGTTCCTCCGCTGAGCAAAGTGGCGCCTTTGGCAACGGCATCCTGCACCTGACGGTCTACCTTGGCGATCGCCGCCTCGTTGATCAGTGGCCCAATGCTGTTGCTTGGATCTAATCCATTACCGGCTCGCAGCTTACCCACTCGATCCTGAAGCGTGGCGAGAAACGGCTCAAGAATACGGCGCTGAACGAAGATGCGATTAGGACTGATACACGCTTGGCCTGTGTTGAGAAATTTCACCAGCGACACGCCTTTTGCTGCGTGCACTGGGTCGGCATCGTCGAAGACAATAAAGGGGGCGTGGCCGCCCAACTCCATTGAGACGCGCTTGAGTTGCGGTGCTGCAGCTTGTGCAAGATGCTTACCTACGGCTGTAGAACCGGTGAACGTCAGTTTCCGCACACTGGGGTGAGTGCAAAAAACCGCACCAATGGGCTTGGGGTCGCTGGTGGTGACAAGATTGGCAACGCCAGGGGGAAAGCCTGCCTCGTGCAAAATATCGAAAACGGCGATGGCGCACAGTGGCGTGGTTTCAGCAGGCTTCAAGACGACGGTGCATCCCGCCGCTAGGGCGGGCCCTAATTTACGGGTGAGCATGGAAATCGGGTAGTTCCAAGGGGTGATCGCGGCGACCACCCCCACGGCTTGTTTCTGAACCAAAAACCGCTGGTCGGCGCGAGCGGAAGGAATGGTTTCTCCGTAGACCCGTTTGGCTTCTTCGGCAAACCACAATAAAAAGTCGGCTGCGTACTTAACCTCGTTCATGGCGGCTTTGAGCGGTTTCCCTTGCTCGCGGGTCATAAGATTCGCAAGATCCGCCTGTCGCTCCAGCATCAACCCATGTGCGCGATACAGTAATTCGGAACGCTGATAGGCGGTGTCGCCGGCCCAGGCCTGCTGCGCGCGCTCTGCTGCCTCGATAGCCTGATGCGCATGTCCCTCATTGCCATCGAAGACTTCATCCAGCCTGTCGCCGGTCGCGGGGTTGTAAACAGAGAATGTTGGGCCATCCTTCAGCCACTCACCATTGATATACATGGATGCCTCTCCTTGTTGGATTTGCGCCAGCGCCTGCACTGTGCGGAGTTAAAAAACCGCGGCAGAATATCATGGTTAGGGCAGGCGAACGCCACTTGAGTGCGGGATTCTTGCGGGTGGGCCGAGAGCCCGACGGACTTCGCGGCAGCAGGACGAGCGCGCCCCTTTTTGGGACTAAGGCAGAGCGGCTTCGTCTTCTAAGAGCAGTGAGCGGATGTCATTGGCGACCGTATCGGCATGTAAAAAAGAGGTACTGTAGATATTGCGAATGTTGCGATTTTTGTCGATCAAAAATACCCGCAAGATGTGTGACATGGTGCCCATGTAGTTGCCGTTATCATCATAGTCTCGGATAATCCATTGGCCATAGGCACTCAGAATCGGATCAAGGGACTCCGCTCCCGCAGTGGTGAGGAACTGCCAGTCAAAATTATCGGCACGAAACTGCGAGCCATAGGCGTCAATGACATCAGGTGTGTCGAAAATGGGGTCGAAGCTGAAGCTGACGAGACGTGCCTTATCGGCAGTGTCGGGATCGGCCTGCAGCGCGTCTTGCACGCTCCTCATCACATAGGTGGCGAGAGGGCAACCATTCACATCGTCGCAGCTCGTAAAAATGAAACTCAGTACGGTGGGTTTATCCCCGAGATAGTCGTGGAGAGTCGCTGAGCGACCCTGACTGTCTAGCACCGCGCCGTCGCGGGCCACCCCCATGGGGGGTAGTCCATAGGTCCCTGGCTCGGGCGGGTGAAAGGAGAGTGGCGAGTAACCCGGCGCCATGACGACGGGCTCCTTGTGCAGGTGTGGAGCGCTGAGCGCAGCCGCACTCAACACCCACAGCAGCAGGAAAACGTTACCGCGCATCACAATGTCAGTGTGCGGGCGGTGAAGCTAATCCTGAAGGGGAGTGCGCAGTAGCCCCGCCATAAAGCGCATGAGCGCCAAAGCGCATCTGATGCGGCGCCCCTAAACCCAACTCAATGAAATCGAGATTAAACTCTGGCGTGAGCGTCTTACCATCCCAGTTGTAGAGCTTAAAATACTGCAAATCATTACCCTCGGCTGCGGTCGTTTTATCCCAGTTCGCGAGCAGTGAGGAGGTAAAATAAACGCGTTCCCCATCCCAGCTTTGCGAGACCATATTGACCTGTTCGCCGATCTGCTTCTCCATGACCTGAACAGGCGCATGAGGATTAGAAATATCGTACAGCCTGACTTTGCCATCATTCCATGTGTTCACCCAAAGATGATTGTCATCGGCCGAAATCGAGATATCGACAGGCAGTGGAATCTTACTCGCGTCACCAATGTCAGCCACGGCTTTT